>JAFGTT010000030.1 GCA_016933955.1 Candidatus Zixiibacteriota bacterium | reverse complement strand
TCAGTAATAATAAAGACAATGATTTGGTTTTCGTATAGGTCAATCCTTTCGCAATTAAGACCGGGGTGGCAATTCCTCCGCCCCGGTTTTATTTCTCCCATTTTCGCCACCAATTGCCCCCTATTTAATCCACCTCCCCGATTTATATGAAAACCCGTATTCCCAAACCATGTATCATCAAAAATTACATCGCTGTTGTATGGCATTTGGCCAAAACCTTTTTACTGAGGAAACGAACCCATTTGCACCAAAAACCCTTTATTGAGGAAACGAAGCCATTTTACTCAATCTGTTCCGCCCCATCAAAAAATCTTCTCAAGGATGAAACGAACCCATTTGCAGGAAAATTACAGCTTCACAAGACGAACCCATTTTATCGAAAAACTTTTTACTGATGAAACGAACCCATTTTGCTGTAATGCAATGCCGCAAAAACGAATTCTGGCGGATAATGACCCTGTATCTGATATTCTCAGGGAGTTGGGCCGGGGGTGTTATTGGTGGCTTTATATTTGTCCAAGGTGCTGTCGATCAGGCGGGATAATTCCTCGTACCGAAACGGTTTGGAGATAAAGGCGGCGGCCCCGGATTTCTGCGCCTCCTGCGCATTCATGTTGCTGTATCCGGTCATCAGCAGGACGGGGATATGGGGAAACCGGTTTTTCACCGCTGTCAGAAGGTCCTCACCGGTCATCCCCGGCATCCTGACATCGGTAATAATAATATCGGCCTTGCTGTTATTCAGAAGGTCCAGTGCCTTGTAGCCGCTGTCGGCGGTAAGAACATCATAGTCGCGCATTTCCAGGAAATCCTTCAGAGACTGGGCAATAATCTCCTCATCATCCACCACCAGGACCCGCGGCCGACCGGCCGTCATCAACTGCTCGATTTTTGCCTTCAACAGCTCTTCGGGGCAGGGCAGATTTATCAACTGGACAAGGTTCAACCCGGCGCAATGAATTACATCCTGTTGAGTCCAGTCGCTACAGGCCAGCAGGATGGGCATATTGCGGAAACGCCGGTTGGAGCGAAGAATCATCACCAGGTCCGGACCGGAACCATTGACGAATTCCCGGGCCGAAATCACCAGCCGGACTTCGGGATGAATCTCAAGCTGTCTTAAGACCTGTTTTAAGGATTCGGCCTTGATAACGGCAAAACCGAGACCGCCGACCGCCGTCATCAGATCACCGAATGCCGGACGATTTTTATGGACTACCAGAATTTTTGTCATTTTACCGTTGTTTTTCATGGCCATCACCTCTTTTATTCACCCGAATTATCGGAAGAAATATATATTTATTAATGGTATAAAATCGGACATTGGATAATTATGATTGAAAACTCCGGCAACAGGCGAATATAATGGATATTGTTAAACCCGCCGTGTGATGGCGCGTAGTAATATATCGATATTGATATGATGTGGTTTTTCTTTATAGCGGTCGCGATTTTGTCGCTGATGTATGGATATATCGGCTGGAGGCTGATTATTCCGGCCGCCTTCAGTCTTCCGGTGAATCTACTCCTGTGGGGTCTGTTGCTGATTTTCCTGATCCTCTTCTTCCTGCCCAATATTCTTCAACATAACGAGGTCGAGGGCCGCCTGATCGATATCCTTTCCTGGGCCGGCTATCTGAGTTTCGGTTTTCTGACCTTGCTGTTCGCTTTCCTGGTTGTCCGGGATGTGGTTCTTCTAATTGGAATCGGTCTTCAAAAACTGATCCCGGTGACTGCTCAACTGATTCATCCAACATCATCTCCGTCTGCAACAGAACTGGCCGATCCGGAGCGGCGGCATCTGCTTATTAACACGATCAATCTCGGGCTGGCGGTCACGGCCGGGGCTATGACCGGATACGGGCTGTTCGAGGCTCTCCGCCGCCCGAAAATCGTCGATCTGACCATACCCATAAGAAATCTGCCTCCGGTCTTTGAGGGTTTCAGAATTGTCCAGATAACCGATATCCATGTCAGCAGTACGATCAAAGAACCGTTTGTCCGGATGGTGGTTGATATGGTCAACGATCTGAAGCCCGATCTGGTGGCTCTGACCGGGGACCTGGTTGATGGTTCGGTTCCGCGGCTGAGGGGTGATGTGGCGCCGCTGGCCGACCTGAAGGCACCTTACGGCCGGTATTTTATCACCGGTAATCACGAATACTATTCCGGGGTATTGCCGTGGCTTGCGGAAATCAAAAAACTCGGGTTCGACATACTTCTCAATGAGCATCGGGTACTGGAACGAGATGGTCACAAACTGATTCTGGCCGGGGTAACCGATTACAGCGGCGGAGAATTCCTGCCGGATCATAAATCCGATCCGCATCGGGCATTGGCGGGAGCACCCGAGGGTCTGCCGCGTATTCTCCTGGCCCATCAGCCAAAAAATATTTTCGAGGCGGCGCGGGCCGGCTATGATTATGTCATTTCCGGGCATACCCACGGAGGGCAGTATTTCCCGTATCATTTCCTGGCCGCCCTGGCACAGCCATATATTTCCGGAATGCACCGTCATGAGGGGACACTGATTTATATCAGCCGCGGCACGGGATATTGGGGACCGCAAATCCGGATTGGAGCTCGCTCAGAAATAACCGTTCACCATCTTGTCGCGGGTAAATCAATTTGCGAGTTATGAGTTTCTAAAAAATAATATACCCGGAGCTTATTATGCGCGCTGTACATCAGATTATCGGACTGGTCGGCTGGATTGCCTCGTGTTTTGCCGTCGCCTGGTTCGGTTCGCAATTCATGCCGGGCGAGTGGTACGCCGGCCTTGCCAAGCCGGACTGGACTCCGCCCAAAAGTCTTTTCGCCCCCGTCTGGACCATTCTTTATACGGCTATGGCCATTGCCGCCTGGCTGGTCTGGCGAAAAACCGGATTTAGCGGAGCAAAAACCGCTCTGATCCTGTTTCTCGCACAATTAATTTTCAACGGCGTGTGGTCATGGTTATTTTTCGGCCGTCATCTTATCGGGATAGCCCTGCTGGATATTATTTTCCTTGTGATACTAATCATTCTGACTGCAATGTACTTTTGGAGGATATCGCGCCCGGCGGGAATCATCATGCTTCCCTATTTTACCTGGGTATCATTTGCCACCATATTGAATTTCACTCTCTGGCGACTCAATTGATTTGGTGGAATATAACAAAAAATCCATCAGACAAATAAGAAATGACACTGCGGGGGGATATGAAACTATAACATAATTCATGCCAATTATTAGTGCTGAAAACATTTTTAATGTTTCATTTTGTATCATAGATTACTTTTTGGTTGACAGAATAATTCAAATTAAATATAATTATAGATTATAACCGACACCGGGAAGCGACTTCTTTACTTGTGATGATGCCTGCTAATCATCACCGGTTAAATTGTGATAAACATTATTTCTCAACTTAGCCAAAAAGGAGGTATGCTTATTTACAAATTCAAGAATAGTTAACCGCCATCAGTAAAACTAACTTTATTGCCTGGAGGTAATTATGAGGGTAAGAATTTTAATCATGTTCTTATCTTTAGTCATCTTAGCCGGTGCTTCTTTTGCCAATCAGGATTTTAAAATCAAAAAAATCGATAACAGCCTTAATACCGCCGAATATGCTCCCGGCGAAGTCGTTGTTAAATTCAAATCCGACGTTCAGGCCAAGGCTGTGAGCGATTTCCACTCGAAATACGGCACTTCCGAAATTTCCACCAATCCTCGCGGTGGTTATATGAGAGTCAAGCTGCCGGAGTCGAAAAAAGTGGAGGAGATGGTTGAAGAACTTCAAAAGGATCCTGACGTTCTTTATGCCGAACCGAATTATATCTTTCATGCTTTGATGACCCCGAATGATCCTTATTATTCTTATCAGTGGCATATGCCGATGATCAATATGGGTCAGGCCTGGGATCTCAGCACCGGATCGGGTGTTGTTGTCGCCGTCATTGATTGCGGCGTGGCCTATGAGAACTACGGGTCATTCGCGCAGGCTCCGGATCTGGCCGGGACCAATTTCGTTCAGGGTTATGATTTTGCCAACGGCGACTCGCACCCCAACGATGACAACGGTCACGGAACGCATGTGGCCGGAACCATCGCCCAAACCACTAACAACAGCCTGGGTGTCACCGGTGTGGCTTTCAATTGCAGTATCATGCCCGTCAAGGTCCTCGACGCAGATGGTAATGGCTATCTGACCGATATCGCCGACGGTATTTACTATGCCGCGGACAACGGCGCTCATGTCATCAATATGAGTCTGGGCGGATCATCGACCACGTCGACTCTTCAGAATGCCTGCACCTATGCTTATAACGCCGGCGTGACCATTGTCTGTGCGGCGGGTAATTCGGCCAGCAGTACTCCGCAGTACCCGGCTTCTTACTCAACCTGTATTTCCGTTTCGGCGGTCAGGTTCGACAGTACTCTGGCTTATTATTCATCCTATGGCTCCAATATTGACCTTTGCGCCCCGGGCGGCGATGTTACCATTGATCAGGACGGCGACGGTTATGTCGATGGTGTTCTGCAACAGACTCACGACGGCTCCAACTATTCCAGTTTCGGATATTATTTCTACCAGGGCACATCGATGGCTTGTCCTCACGTGGCCGGCGTAGCGGCCCTGATCCTGTCCAAGGCTGGCGGCGGTTCTTCTCTGACCCCGGCTCAGGTTAAGAGTTACCTGGTGAATAATGTCGTCGATATCGGCACTTCCGGCTGGGATCAGTACTTTGGTTACGGTTTACTCGATGCCTATGCCTCGGTCAGTGCCGTTTCCGGCGGCGCTGCTCCGGTCGCGGCTTTCACTGCATCGACAACATCGGGATGTGCCAATCTGACGGTCAATTTCACCGATCAATCGACCAATACGCCAACCGGCTGGAGCTGGACATTTGGTGACGGCGGAACCTCGACAGCCCAGAATCCGTCTCATACTTATACCGCGGCCGGGACGTATACGGTATCTTTAACGGCCACCAACGCTTATGGAAGCGATACTGAAACCAAGACCAGCTATATTACGGTACTGGTTGCTCCTACGGCCGGATTCAGCGGCAGTCCGACTTCAGGAGAAGTCCCCCTGGCAGTAACCTTTACCAATAGCTCCGCGGGAGCGACATCATATAGCTGGACATTCGGTGATGGAGGCACCTCAACCGCGACCAATCCATCCCATACTTATACCGCGGCCGGGACTTATACCGTGGTTTTAACAGCTACCAATACCTGCGGCAACGATAGCGAGACGAAAACTGGCTATATCACCGTTACCTGCACGGCGCCGGTGGCCGCTTTCACGGGCAGTCCCACTTCAGGTGAGCTTCCTTTAGCAGTAACCTTTACCGATCAATCGACCAACGCCACATCGTGGAGCTGGAATTTCGGTGATGGCGGCACTTCAACCTCTCAGAATCCGTCGCACACTTATACTGCGGCCGGGACTTATACCGTTGCCCTGACCGTGACCAACAGCTGCGGATCAGATTCCGAAACCAAGACCGGCTATATCACTGTCACCTGCACCGCGCCGGTAGCGGCCTTCACGGGTAGCCCGACCTCGGGTGATTATCCTCTGACGGTCAGCTTCACCGACCAATCGACCAATGCCACTTCATGGAGCTGGGATTTCGGCGATGGCGGCACCTCGACTTCCCAGAATCCTTCTCACACTTACACGGCCGAGGGGACTTATACGGTCGCCCTGACGGTTGCCAACAGTTGCGGATCGGATACCGAAACCAAAACCGGCTATATAATCGTTACCGAACCGACCGGCGATTATGCCAATCTGCCTTATTCGACCGGATTTGAAACCGGTGCCTTTGATCAGTACTGGACAACAGCCACTACCAATCAAGGCCGTATCCGGATTACGACATCGTACACCCCGCATACCGGATCATATCATATGACCATGGACAATAGCACTTCCGGCAGCTACAGCCAATGTGAAGCCTGGCTGCATCTTAATCTGGCCGGCAAGGGCGATGTCGATCTGACCTTCTGGTGGAAAGAATTCGGCGATGAAACTCATACGCAGGACGGCGTTTTCTTCTCCGATGACGGCGGGTCCACCTTTACCAAGGTGTACAGCCTGGCCAACGGTTCCACTACTTATCAACAGATAGTATTGAGTGTCGATGAACTGGCCTCCTCGGCCGGTTTGAGTCTGACCGGAGCTTTTGTCGTCAAGTTCCAGCAGTATGATAATTATCCGATCAGCTCCGACGGTTTTGCTTTCGATGATATCAGTGTCGTATCCTATGATATTCCGCCGGTGGCCGATTTCTCCGCCGACCCGACTTTGGGGGTGGCACCTCTGGCGGTAACCTTCACCGACCTTTCGACCAACAATCCGACTTCATGGAGTTGGGCCTTCGGTGACGGCGGCACCTCAACCTCCCAGAATCCATCCCATACCTACACCGATCCCGGCACTTACACGGTATCCCTGACGGCTACCAATGCCTTTGGTTCCGACACCGAAACCAAGACCGATTATATCGTGGTCAGTGAGACCGGCGACTGGGTGGTTATCACCTATGATGATTTCGAGAGCGGTATGGGTAACTATACCGACGGTGGCGGCGATATGTCGCGCTATACCTACGGTACATATGCCTACCAGGGTTCCTGCGCGGCCGATATCCAGGACAACAGCGGAACAGCCTCATCGTTCTACCATACTACCGGCTACAATGTTTCCGGTTATTCCGATCTGGAAGTTGACTTTTATTTTGTCGCCGTTGGTATGGAATATAATGAGGACTTCTGGGTACAGTATTATAACGGCTCGACCTGGCAAACGGTTGCTTCTTTTGCCAGCGGGACGGATTTCTCAAACAACACTTTCTATCACGTGACTGTTACTATCCCCAAGAGCCAGTATACCTATCCGACCAATGCCCGCTTGCGCTTTATGTGCGATGCCAGCAGTAATACCGATGATGTCTATATCGATGCCATCGAATTCCGCGGTATGGGTGCAAGTGGCAGCGGTGCGGCGGCCAAGGCGGGAACATTGATTCCGGAGGAATTCGCTCTGTCACAGAACTATCCCAACCCGTTCAACCCGACCACTACAATCCAATTCAGCTTGCCGTCGGCCGGTAATGTTAATCTTGAGGTTTACAACGTTCTCGGCCAGAGAGTGGCTACTCTGGTTGATGAGGCGCTGGAAGCCGGCGTGCATACGGTCAGATGGGATGCTTCCAATCAGTCCAGCGGTATTTACCTGTACCGGATTAAGGCGAGTGAATTCGTTGAGACCAAAAAGATGATGTTGATTAAATAGCAGGTTTAATCATTGCATTACAAAAAGGGCCGGTTTCCCGGCCCTTTTTATTTCCTTATGACCAGCAACAGGCCAATAAAAAACCGAATTGGATTATTTCAGCAAAGGCTCTCCGGTCAATTGCTATTGTGGAGGAACATTCTCGAAATTCGGCTGTTTTAAAGCTTATAATAAAAAAGGTTGCCGATGTTTCCGTATTTCGTATATTGTGGGCCATAAACTAAGAAAACAATCCTGTTCAGTTTTTGAGCAGGTTGACCGATAAAAAATTCAAGGAGGAGAGCTTGAATACTCTCTATTTGCTGTTTATGGCCAACCCCGACGCCGGACAGGGCGGGGGAAGCATGTTGACAACCTGGGGAATCTTAATCCCGCTGTTTCTGATAATGTATTTACTGCTTATCAGACCCCAGCGCAAAAGGCAGAAAGAACATGAAAAATTATTGTCGGAATTGAAGAAAGGCGATAAAGTGGTGACCAACAGCGGCATGTATGGAACGATATTCGCCATCTATGACGATAAAAACAAAATCGTTTTAAAGATTTCCGACGAGGTAAAAGTTGAATTCCTGAAGTCCGCGATTGCGGGACGAGTGAACCAGGATTAAAGGAGTTTTCGTGGCAGTCAGACCAATCGTGGTATACGGCAATCCTGTTCTTGAAACAGAAGCCCGGGAAATAAGGGAAATAAGCCCGGAAGTGAAAAATTTGGTGAGCGATATGATCGACTCCCTTAAAAATCAGCACGGATTGGGCCTAGCGGCGCCTCAGGTGGGTGTTTCTTTAAGAATCTTTATTGTTGATCTATCGGCTATAGACATTACCGAAACAGTAAAAGTTTTTATCAATCCCGAAATTATCGAAACCTCGGGCGAGGTCGTAATGGAAGAGGGTTGCCTGTCATTTCCGGGGATTTTCCAGAGGATATCGCGACCGGAATATGTCAAAGTCAGGGCAACTGATCTTGACGGTAAGGTCTTTACCCTTGAGGCATCGGGCATGCTGGCTCGAGCAATCCAGCATGAAAACGACCATCTTAATGGCGTTCTGTTTGTGGAGTATTTTTCGACCCTGGCCCGAACCCTGGTGCAGGGCAAATTGAAAAAACTCAAAAAAATGGCCGCCGCATCATAATTTCCGGTCACTGCCACGACTGAAATCCAAATGAAGCTTGTTTTTATGGGGACGCCGGAGTTTGCCCGGCGCTCGCTGGTTTATTTACATGAAAATAGCCGGCATCAAATCCTCGCGGTGGTAACCGGACCCGACAAACCGGCCGGACGGGGACGGAAATTATCGCCTACGGCTGTCAAACAAACCGCCCTCGAATTGGGCCTGCCGGTTTTTACTCCGTTATCTTTGAAAGACGACAGCATAATTGACGAAATCGGGAAAATTCCGGCCGATATCTATGTGGTGGTGGCATTTCGTATCCTGCCCGAAAAGCTCTATACCATCCCCCCCAAAGGTTCAATCAATCTTCATGGCTCGCTTCTTCCCAAATACAGAGGGGCGGCTCCGATTAACTGGGCCATTATCAATGGTGAGTCCGAAACCGGATTGACCACCTTCATGCTCCGGAAAAAGATTGATACCGGCAACATCATTTTCCGGGAGAAAATTGATATTGGACCCGAGGAAACCTTCTCCGAGCTTTATGACCGGATGGCCGACCGGGGCGGTCCGGTAATCGAAAAAACGCTCGATCTGATTGAATCGGGGAATTTCACTTTAATTGAGCAGGATAACCGTCTGGCCACGCCGGCGCCGAAAATATCCGCCTTCGACTGCCTGATCGACTGGGGATTCCCGGCCCGCAATGTGGTCAATTTCATCCGGGGCATGTCCGCCATTCCGGGTGCTTACACATATTTTCGCGGACGAAAACTTAAAATCCTTCGGGCCCGGGAAAGCGATCATAAGCTCGACACCCACTCCAGACCGGGGAAAATTATCCGGGATAAAAATCGCCTGCTGGTGGCATCGGCCGGCTCGGTTGTCGAAATAACCGAATTGGTTCCCGAAGGCAAATCAAAAATTGATGGAAATCAGTTTCTCCGGGGTTATCAACCCGCTGAAAATGAAATTCTCTCTGCGAGACCAGAAAAGGATTCTCAAGCGCAATGAAAAAAGAAATACTGATTAACTGCTCGGAATACGAGACTCGAATCGCCATTATGGAGGACGGCAAACTGGTGGAACTCTATGTCGAACGTCCCCAGTCGGAACGGCTGGTCGGAAATATTTACAAGGGCAAGATCAAAACCGTTCTTCCCGGTATGCAGGCCGCTTTTATCGACATCGGATTCGATAAAGCCGCCTTCCTCCACGGTTCCGATATCGGAGCGGTCTCGTCCGACAGCCACCGATTCGATTCGGAATATGTCGATGAGGAACCTCCGGCTGAAATAGTTCGAAAAAGCCGCCGGGCCGGAATTGAAACCGTCCTTAAGGAAGGCCAGGACATTCTCGTCCATGTCATCAAGGAGCCGATTTCGACCAAAGGCCCCCGCGTGACCACCGAAATATCTATACCCGGCCGCTATCTGGTGCTGGTACCGGATGATGACCATGTTCGGGTTTCCAAAAAAATCTCCAGCTGGGCGGAAAAACGCCGCCTGAAAAAGGCGGTCTACCCCCTGCGTCCTGAAGGATTCGGTTTGATTATCAGAACCGAGGCCGAGGGAAAAGAGGAAAAGGATTTTAAATCGGACATCAAACGCCTCCAGAAACTGTGGGTGCGGCTAAAAAAACGCTGGGAGACTCTCTCCTCACCATCCCTGATCCACAAGGAGGAGGAAATTACGACATCGATTATCCGTGACATTTTCACGGCCGATGTCGAACGGCTTCTGGTCGATAATCGGACTGAATATCGGACCATTATGGCTTATGTTCGCCATGTCATGCCTCACCTGAAAAACCGGGTCGAATACTATAAGGGTGAAACCCAGTTATTCGATTTGTACAAACTGGAGTTGGAAATCGAGAAGATGGCCGACCGCAAAGTCTGGATCAAGAAGGGCTCATATTTGATTATCGACCAGACTGAAGCGATGGTAACGATCGATGTCAATACCGGCCGCTTTGTCGGCCGCGGCGACCAGGAATCAACAATTCTCAGGACCAATCTCGAGGCGGCCAAGGAAATTGCCCGGCAGATCCGTCTCCGCGATATCGGGGGTTTGATTGTTTGCGATTTTATCGATATGCGTTCGCGCGAAAACCAGCGCCGACTCAATGATGAATTTAAAAACCAGTTTAAAAGCGATCGGGCCAAGCGTTCGATCCTGCCGGTCAACGAATTCGGATTAATCGAGATGACGCGGGAACGTATCCGGCCCTCACTGATGACACTCTTTTCCGAGCCCTGTCCCCATTGCAAGGGTTTCGGCAGGATTCTTTCGCGCGAGACGGTGGCGACCAAAATCGAGCGATGGTTCAACCGGGCTCGAATCGATAAGAAAGTCCGGAAATTCGACCTGGTGGTCAATCCCATGCTGGCCGAATCATTATCCACCATGGGCGGCAACCGGATAAACAAAATTATGAAGATGCATCGGTTTAAAATCAATGTGGTGAGGGACACCACCATTCCGGTTCAGGAATTCCGGGTTTACGATTCAGCCGATCATGCCGAGTTGAGTGAAACATATCAGGGTTAGCGGATACCGCTAACCCCTATCTGATGAAGTTTGATGGGCAGGCTTGTATGCCGCCGCCTGAATTTTCTTGCCTGCTCCACCATCGCGATATTAATTAAACTGGCATGATTAAAAACCATCTCAATCCGATTATTTTTGTTTTCCTGCTGATTTTATATATTGTCGGGCAGTTTTTGATTGGCACCTACCTGCCTGCCGACAAGCAATTCTACTTTAACACCCCATCTGATATAGATTTTCTTTATTATGGCGCCATAATAAATACTCTGACAGACACCTTCCCGCCTCAAAATCCCGCCTTCGGGGGAGAGAAATTGACCCAACCATATCTGCATTACTACCCGGCGGCTCTGCTGGGTAAATTGGCCAACCCTTATAATTCTATTCGTATCCTTAATGTCTTGTATCTGATTATCCTCGGACTGGTTTTAAGGAAATATTTCCCCGAAAAATACGGCTTCGCGCTGTTAATCTTGTTTGGTGCATCGACCGTTGGCGCCGGGTTGAATTCCATGGGGGTTGATTTTATAGCCCGCGGATTCACTCATGCCCCATTTTTTATTCTGCTGACGGTGGCATTTTTTTCCCCATCACGAATAATACGCTATTCGGCCATTTTTCTGGCTGCCCTGGTCAACGGTTACCTGATGGTGATGGTAATAATATTCCTGGCGGTAAGAGCCGTATGGAAAAGAGACCGGGAGAATATATTGCTTTTGGCCTCCGGTTTGGTTGGTATTCTGGCCGCCTCCATTTTTATCACTTCGGCGGTATCGGAAAAACCATTCTATTTTATCCTGACGGAATCGTTCTATTTCGATCCGGCCGAAAACCTTATCCATGCCACCCCGTTTTTCATTTTGATTTTCTTTTATCGCCAGCGGGAAATGATTTTACTTTTTGTTATTGCTTTGCTTTTCGGTTCCTTTATTCATTACAATCCATTTTTCGCTATTTTCATGATTTATTATGCCGGGGCCATGCTCGTCGCCGGGGGTGAATCCGTACATAAAAAATCGAGGTTTGCCCTTCATCTTGTTTTAGCTCTGTTGTTCATCGGGTTTTTATTTTCGGGATACTCCAAATATAGAATACGCGGCGATGGTTATTATCCCCGTTTTGATTCCAAGCTGGAATCATCCTTCAACTGGATCAGAGCAAACACCGAGCCGCAAGCCTGTTTTATGGCGGTTACCGCCGACGCCTATGAAATAGCCCTGGTTATGCAATATCGTCCTGTTTATCTCGGTTTTATCGGTCATGTTGCACATCTGGGGATAAACTGGAAGGAAAGGTATAATAATATCACCAGGACCTATCGAATGGGTCTGATTCCCTCCGAGGTTGACTATATTTTCTATGGCCCGATCGAGCAGAGATATTTCCCCGGTATATCTCTTCCTTATCCGGTTGTTTACCGGGATGATTATGTAACGATTTGCCGATCGGCTACTTAAGATATTGCAGGATAAAATTGATAATCGAGATAATAACCAGAATGATCACGGCCACCAGAACCACCCGGTTCCAGGGATCTTTTCTTTTAATCGGTTTGGCGAAAGCGGGCGGCAAAGCGGCCTTGATTCGGTCCAGTTCAATGACAACATCCCCTGCCTGCGGGTAACGTCGGGCCGGATTTTTCTCCAGCATTCTCAAAATCACCCGTTCCAGTTCCGGACCGCAATCAGGATTAATTTGAGATGGGCGCTCAGGACCACTGCCTTTGATAGCGTTTTTTATTTCGTTTACTCCCCCCCCAAACGGTCGCCTTCCGGTTATCATTTCATACAGAATTACTCCGACCGTAAAGACATTTGAACGGGCGTCGATCTCACGAGCCTCAAGCTGTTCGGGAGGGAAATAGGCCAGATCCTGAAGCCGCTGGGACATGGGTAATTGATCCCGATCGTCATCAGGACCGGCCACTCCCTGGCTGATCATTTTTACCGTTTTATCACCCGTAACAACCACATTATCCGGATTGAGATCGGTAAAGAAAATATCATTGGCATGAGCCTGTCTCAAACCATTACAAATTTGACTGCTGATCTCCAGTGTCCCGAGAATCGAGAGATCGCCTGACAGCATTACCTGCCGTAAAGTCAGTCCTTCCAGATATTCCATGGCTATGAAGCGGTAACCCGGCACCTCGCCAATCTCATAGACAGCCATTATATTGGGCGATTTCAATTCAGCCAAAAGTTCAGCGGTCTTCACCGCCTGATCGGTTTCGTCGTTGAAAGAGGTTTTCCGCGTGGAAATTAGCCTTAAAGTGACTTTGCGGTTGCCCCGCTGGTCATCGGCAATAAAGACCTGTTCTTCCGCCTGCGAGGCAATTTGCTTCAACAGACGGTATGATCCGACCGTGTCTCCCTGACGGTATGATCGTTCGGGATCCTGGCGACCATATTCGGGATTAATGGCCATAACTTCGGATTATCCCCATTCATAAGGTTGGCTGTTTCCAATATCAAATCTTATGGTCTTTCAATCAACTAAATTATCTTCGCCCCGGAATCAAATCCAGCCATATAATCCGGTTGTGCAATTTATGAACACTTTCCTCAAGGATATCTTATGACATTGTCCGGCCTGGTAATCCTTGTGTTTTTAATTGTGTTGCGTCAGTCAATTTCTTATAATCTTCAGGTATATTGAAACTGCTGTTGCCTAATAAACGTAACCTGTACAAGAGGCTATGGTGCCCGAGACGGACAAGGCTTTGATCGACAGCGCCCTTGGCGGTGACCAGGGAGCTTATCGGAAACTGATGGATCGGCATCAGCGGGCGATTTTTCATATTGTCTTCAAGATTGTCCGCGACAAAGAAACCGCCGCTGACCTGGTCCAGGAGACGTTTATGAAGGCATTTGCATCACTTCACTCATACCGGGCGGAATACAAGTTTTCGACCTGGCTCTATCGCATCGGGGCTAACTGCGCCATCGATCACCTGCGCAAGCAGCGTATCCGAACCCTGTCGCTCGACACTCCGACTGAAACGACCGATGGGCAGATTGAAATCGAGGTTCCGGATGAGACTCATAATCCCGAAAGAGATCTTCTCGATAGCGAACGCCGCCTGTCGATCAACGATGCTATTGACTCTCTGCCTCAGAAATACCGAATGGTTATTATTTACCGTCATAAGGACAATAAATCGTACGAAGAAATAGCTGAAGCACTGGATATTCCGATAGGAACGGTAAAAGCCCGTATTTTCCGGGCCCGGGAGCTTCTTAAAAAGAAGCTCCGCCCATTTTGAGAATTCGGGGGGGCAGAATATGTTCAGAATTATTGTCTACATTCTAATTTCGTTTATATCGGGGGCGGTTTCTGTCCGCGGAACGGCCTTCAAATTTGAATATGAAAAAAGTTTTGAACTTCCACAAAAGGCCGAACTTCTTATCATCAACCTGAACGGGCGGATAGAGGTCCGGGGAGTGACGGAAAAAACCATAACCATTCGGGCTATAAAAAATGTCCGGGCCGTGGATCAGACCGAGGCGGAAAGGGTGGCCGAACATATCGAAATAAAGGCCGAAAAACAGGGCCGCCGGATTCTCATCAATACTCGTTATCATGACCTGGCCGATGGTGCCGAATCTTTCTGGAATCGACTATTTAAAAGCGACGACGATGCTTTTGGATCGGTGGATTTTACCATCCTGGTTCCTGAAGAATGCGCTCTTGAAATGAAATCCCCGTCCGGGGCTATTCGGGTTGCCGATCTTGTCGGTGATATCCATGTGATCGGTGGCTCGGGGCCGGTAGAGATTTCCAATATAAGGGGAAATCTGTCCATCAACGCCACCTCGGGTGAAATCGACATATCCGGTATTGAGGGTAATGTCGACGTTGATGTCAGCTCATCGAATATAAATTTCGGCTACGTTGAGGGAGCGGTCGAACTTCAAACAACTTCCGGGGATAAAGTCGGGACCGATATCAAAGGATCGCTTAAAATCATCGGGACATCAGGAAAAACCAGATTATCCAAGATCAATGGCGATATTGGAATTAAATCGACCTCAGGAGAGGTTAACGCCGAGCAGGAATACGGTTCATTTCATATAGAAACCGGATCCGGTAATATTACGGTAAAAACCGAGTTGCTTTCGGAGAATGAGTACTTTTTCGAAACGGGCAGTGGACGGGTTAATCTGCTGGTCCCCGAATTCGCTTCAGGAAGCGTCAATATGGAAACGGAATCGGGCGAAATCAAGGTCGATCTTCCCCTGACCATCAGAAACCAGTCGGAAAAAAAGTTGATCGGGAATTTCGGTATGTCCGGGCCCAAAATAACAATCCTGACGGCGACCGGCGATATCCGCCTGGCACAATATTAGGGGTGTGATTATATGAGCAATCGAAATACCAGATACATCGCATTCTCGGCAATTCCAATCGCCCTGATTCTGGCTGTGATTCCTCTTTTTATCCTATTGGCCGCGGATGAGGGAAGTACTGTTAAATCACAGACCTTGATCATGCCCGACGATTCTGCCTCGATTAATGATTCATCGATTACGACTGACGAGTTTATTGAATTGCATTTGACTCCCGAAGGCGCCTATGGTGTTGATGAAGAAGGCCATGAATGGGACTACGATTTCACGCGGGATACCTTTATCCGGCATTCCGGTGATTCGGGGAGAACTCAGACGGTTTTCGGACGCCGGGAGACGGTTGAAATCCCCGAAGTCCCCGAAATTCCGGATGTCGAGGGATTGAGGGCGGAAAAACTGGCCGAGTTAAAGCAAATTAAGGGATTGAAACTGGGAGCGGTTGTTATCGGCGTCGACGAAAAAGTGATCGGTCCGGTGGTGGCGGTGGGACCGGTTACGGTTCGCGGAGTGGTTGTCGGCGATGTCATTTCCTATAAGAAAATCACCGTAACCTCGACCGGTGAAATCCAGGGAGATGCGCGGGCACCCGAAATTGTCAAAATGCGCGGTGGGACAATCACAGGAAGCCGAATTGAAAATGATTTCCCGGCTATTCCCGAAGTCGATATCTTTTCCGAGAACCGATTTACGGCCTTGATCGCCGTTGTGGTTATCTGGGTCGGGTTGCTCATATGCGGACTTCTGGTAGTTGGAGTCATTCCTATGCCTATTTCAAGAATAAAAGCCTGCCTGCAACAGAACTTTATCAAATCGTTTTTTATTGGATTATTGATCTTACTGGCCTTTGGACCTGTTATGGCTCTTTTGTCGCTGACTGTAATCGGTATCCCGATAGCGCTGATTGCCCTACCGATCGGCCTGTGCCTGGCCGTCATTTTCGGTATTGTCGGCATGGGTAGTCTAATCGGCGATATAGCCGCGAAATACTATGATGGTCTCGACAAATCTCAACTTGTCAAGATTATTTTCGGAATATCCATAATGGTAATATTCTGGCTTTTCATGGCTTTGCTGATGATCAAACCGGGAAGTGTCACCAATGGCTTCGCCACTCTTTTCCTGGTTCTGTCGATTATAATCTGGTCATTCGTGGTTTCGGCCGGTTTGGGCGCCGTAGTCATGACCCGATTCGGTAAACGCGAATGCGGAGCTATTTCGATCGAAATTAAGGTGGACAGGGTTCAGCCGCCGCCACCGCCTACTCCCCCTCCGCTCAATCCCAATGACAACAAAATCGGTTAATATTGATTTAAAGGAATATTCGGTACGATTGCGCCGTCTCATCGGCAGTTATTAATCCGCATATCATTTATCATTGCTGGACCGTCCGATACTATTAGCAGCAATTCCGCCGTAAGATATCCTGCGGATTTTTAACATATGGATGTTGGAAGGGTATTGGTAAAAAATCACCTCCGGTATTTTATGTGAACTTTTTTGCCGATGGGCTGTTAAATTAAGACTTGAAAGGTCGCAACAACTTTCTTATTGTCATAGGACACTACGGCCGGTGATATGACCGGCTGATGAATTATATACATGAGGTACATGATGAAACAGATAGCGGCATTATTCCTGACATTTTTCCTGTCGATCCCGGTCCTGGCCGGACCGCCTCTTTCCATGCAAAATGATATTTACAAGGCCCGGGATAAGGTTTTGCCCGCCCTGGTTCATATTCAACCGGTGATTACGGATTTTCGGACAGGTAAAATGAGAAAGCAGTCGGTGGTCGGTTCCGGGGTCATCTTTCACAAGGATGGTTATGTCGTTACCAATTATCATGTAGCCGGAAAGGCCGAGAGGATTATTTGTACCTTATATGATAAAGAACAGGTTAAAGCCGAACTTATCGGCGGCGATCCTCTTACTGATATTGCCGTTATCAAGCTTGATCTTTCGAAGTACAAGGGAACCATCGAGACTGCCGAATTCGGCAATTCTGATTCGGTCCAGGTCGGGCAATTCGTTCTGGCCATGGGTTCTCCTCTGGCGCTGGCCCGTTCAGTATCGTCGGGGGTCATTTCGACGACCGATCGCTATTTTTCCGGCGAAACCCGTCTGCCAACCGGCGAAAGAACCGGTATTTATAATAACTGGATTCAAACCGACGCCGCCATCAATCCCGGCAATTCCGGAGGCCCGCTGGTCGATTTAAAGGGCCGCATTGTCGGCATAAATTCCAGGGCCACCCTGTTCGCCAACAACATCGGTTTTTCCATTCCGAGCAATATTGTCCGGGAAGTTATCGATGCGATTCTCAAGGACGGCAAAGTAACCAGAAGCTGGATTGGCGTCCAGTGTCAGAGCCTTCAGGATCTTGAGGGATGGTTTGGAACCAACCGCGATGAAGGCGTCCTGGTGGCTTCAATTGATTCAAAATCACCGGCCGAGGAAGCCGGGTTACAGGCCGGGGATATTATTCTCAAGGTCGATAACCAGCCGGTTTCGGCCCGTTTTGATGAACAGCTTCCGGCTTTTTATAAATTAATCGCCGACCGCCCGGTTGGCTCCCGGATCGAATTGACGGTGATGCGTAATGACCGGACCATATATGTCGATGTTATCACCCATGCTCTTGGTGAAATCATGGGAGAAGACCTGGAGTGCAAGGAATGGGGCTTCACGGTCAAAGCCATCACCAAACAGATGGCGGTGGAAAATCAACTCGAGGATACCCTGGGAGTTTTTGTCTCGGGGGTCAAACGGGTCAGTGCGGCCGAGGAAGCCGGGTTACGCTCGGGGGACGTCATCCGTGGGATCAACGAGGAACCGACCCTGCAATTTTCAGTCTTTGTCGATAATTACAATGAACTGGTGTCGGCCGAAGCTAAGAAAGTGCTGTTAACCGTCAAACACTTCGGCAGTATCAAATTCGTGTTGATCAAGGTGGATCATCAAAGTAAAGCTGAAGAAGAAAATATAGAGGAGCAATAAGGTGAAAACAATATTCTCAATAGCCGCCCTGATAATTCTCGCCGCCGGATCAGTTTCGGCTCAGAATTTTAATTTCGATCGGATTTATCAGGATGCCGAGAAATACACCGTTGCCGTTGATCTGGTGATCGAGGTTTCGTTTGGAATGCAAACGACCGAGGCCGAAAGCCGCGGTATCGGAGCTGTTGTTTCCTCCGATGGATTGGTTCTATTCGATGGCACTTCTGTTAACAGCGATGATCCTTTGTCGGCTATGGCCGGGATGCAGGTCAGCGCCGAACCGAAAAGTATCGAAATTACCATGATGGATGGAACCAAATATCCCGCCGAATTCATCGGGGTCGATCGTTTCACCAAAATCGGTTTCTGCCGTATTACCGCCTCCGATAACCGCAAGTTCGACTATGTCAAATTTAGAGGTCGAGGTAAATTCAGACTTGGCGAATGGTTGTTGATTTACTACCTGCTTCCTGATTTCGTGACTCCCGATCTCGGTGCCGATATCGGCCTGGTATCGGCCAATATCAGTGCACCCGAGGAATTCGTTCTGACGGTCGGTTTTAACTCCCTGCAATTGACTTCGATCATGTACGACACTTCGGGAAATGCGGTTGGAGTCCTGGGTAATCTTGAAAACCCCGCCTTAAGCGGTTTCGATGCTTCGCGGATGATGGAATCGTTTTCTCAATTTGATGATTTCATGCCTTTACTGGGACTGATTGATGCCGAACGGCTTAATAAGCTTATCGAAAATCCGCCCAAACAAGGCAAAGTTGATCGCGGCTGGCTGGGTATTTACCTTCAGGCCCTGACATCGGATATTGCGGAATTCTGGGGAATTACCTCGCCGGGAGGAATCATTGTCAATGAAGTGGTCAAGGATTCCCCGGCCGATTCGGCCGGAATAAAGACCGGCGATATTATTATCAGTCTCCAGGGAACACCGATTGAAGTTAATAAAGAAGATAACCTGCCCATTTTTCAGAAAAAAATATCCGAGATGGGGGCCGGAGTCCCGATCGATTTTGAAATCCTGCGTCGTTTGGACGGTCAAATCGACACTCTGGATATCCATGTTATTCTGGCCCAGGCTCCGATCAGTCCGGCCGAAGCTCCCGATTATGAGAATGACGATTTCGAACTTACCGTCCGGGACATGGTTTTTGCTGATTACAGCGTTCTTAATCTCGAGCGTTCCTTTAAGGGGGTAGTGGTTAAGGAAGTTGAGCCGGGTGGCTGGGCTTCGGTCGGCGGGATGTTCCCCGGCGATATTATCCAATCCATCGGTGGAGAAAAAATAACATCGGTAATCGATGCCAAGACGGCCTTTGCCAGGCTCGCCCAGGATAAGCCGGAAGAAGCTATCTTCTTCATTTATCGCGACAGCAAGACGCTTTTCGTTAATATAAAGACCGACTGGTAAAATCATGGGCCGGACAAGGCGGATTCCAATTCGATCATGAATTGTCTTTCCGCCCGGGATCCTCCCGGGAGATAATCGACACCGATAGCTTCCAGCAATTCGGCATAGGCAGTAAAAAATCCACATTTATTTTCGATCAGGCTGAATTCCGTCGCGGAGGCATCCTTTTCGAGGGCCAATAGGTCCATAATATTGAAATCCCCCCGCTGATAGCCGGTAAAAACACTGTCAAGATTGGCGGCGGCCAGATTTCGAGAATAATAGGCGGTCGGTAAAGTTCCGACCAGGGTCACCAGGTAATCGGCCCGGATCGATATATCCTGCACCATCGAAAACCTGAGGGTGTCTTTTTCATACATTAACCGGTCGAGTCCGGCCTTAAGTATCTTCCGGTCATAATGCCGACCGGGATCGGACAGGAGTGGAATGGTCAGATACCCGCCAAAGGTCCAGCTGTCCTTGCGATCCCCGGTTACCGGCTGGAACAAACCCCCATGAGAATATTTCAGGCGAAGATTCAGATCAGGCAAATATCCCCTGCCATTTATTGAAATCATATCTTTCTGCCGATCGATAGCCAGAGTGGCCTGTTGCAGGGTAAATGAACTATCGATTCCATTCCTTATAAAAAACCTCTCAAATTGTTTCAACTTATCATCGGTGGCCGTTAACTCATCGAGTTTTCGGGCCAGCATGGCCATCCTTTCCGGGAGAAATTCGGATCGGTCAAGGACCATGGTTTCCTCGCCGGGGCGATTGATCAGAGTATTAAAAACCAGTCGGGCTATTTTCAATTCATGGCGGGCCTCGGCTTCTTTGATTCTGGTTTTAACCAACCGTGCTTCAATCAGCGCAATATCAAGCGTATCTATCCGGCCGGACTGATTTCCGGATATCGCAATTTCCCAGTAATCGTGGAGACGACTGGTGAGAGTATTAAAAATCTCCAGGCGTTCCTCGTTTTCCAGAACCGAAATATAGGCCAGGGTGATGGCCCGGCGCAAATCGTGACGGGCCTGTTTCAGACCCATTTTTTCCGACTCGCGGTTTTTGGCGGCTGCTTGAACAGCCTTGATAGCGGGATAGGAGAACAGCTTTTGGTCGACAATAAAATCGGCGGCATATTCCCGATTGAGAATATCATTATAAATTCCGGCCCGGGCCGCATTGTCGGTCGTGGCTGCCGACAAACCGATACTGAGACCGGGCACAAAAGCCATATATGCTTTCTTTGCCTCATCCAGGACGCTTTGGTACCTTTCTCTCAAGGCCAGCAAACCGGTATTTTCGCGTTCGCCCAATTCCAGGGCCTGAGTCAGAGTGTACCGCGGAACCGACTCGTCCGGTTCCTCAGGAATGACTTGGGCATTTGATACCACTTTGCGATCAAAAATCCGCTTCATCTGTTTCGCCCCATTAAGATTGAGACAGACTGATCGGGCTTCTTCAAAATGAGTCGGTAACGAGGCTGGTTCTGCACCATCGATTATCTTCAGAATTTTATCGGCCATGAATAAGGCCGCAGAACGATAAGGACGAACCGCATCGGCCGCAGTCGCGCCTTTCTCCAGTATCACCAATCCCTCGGCGGAAAAGGTCGGGATACTGGAGTACTGAGTTTCCTGGAACAGGTACCTGATCTGATCCAGTTCCATTCCATATAAGGGCGGAACATAGAGAACATCAATTTTATCCCGGATATCATGGTATGCGGCAAAAAAGCTGTACACTCCGAAATCATTATATTTTTCCGTCCCATAGGCTTTCAGCCCTAGTTCCGAAGCCAGACCTTCAAACTTGGCCCGATATCTATCAAATTCATCCGCCTCGGGGAAATACATAAACCCGACTTTCGAAGCCGGAAACAACTTCAACATGGCGACCAGATCGTTTTTTAATTTATCCGGCGAATATGTCACGGTCAGATTTTTTGCCACCGGTCGTCCGGCACTATCAACCTGCCCGGCAATTTCCGGATCGAATTGATATATCCCCACAATCGGTCGTTTATATCCGGCTTCAAGCAAATCTCCAACCACCCACGGTCCGGCGGCCAGGACAAGATCGATATCATTCATTTTTAAATATTCTGAAGCCATTTGGCGGCATTGAGCCCGATCCCATCCGGCCGACCGATAAGCATAAGGCTCATAGATTAACTCAAGGCTGTCCGGTTTGATAATTTCCAGAGAATTTTTCACCTCTCTCAGGCTCAGTTTATGGATGTAATACGGGCCGGCCTCAAAATAACCGATCTTAACGGTTTTTCGGGTTGTCCCGAACGATATTGAACCTGAAAGCATAAAGATTGTTATTAGAAGGAAGTATATCCATTTTCTAAGCATAACAGACCTCATTCCATATTGCATGCCATTTACCGATTATACAAGATAATCGAATCAGACAATCATATCAACCGGAATGAATCCTTTTTCTACATCAGCCGATAGGCCATAAAAAGCGGGAAAAGCACTTTCAAGGCGATCAACAGTCCCAGGATAATATAACCGGTTTTCAGCCAGAGTGGCCGGTCGGAGGAACCGATTATCATGTAAATAGGGATTATTATCAGGTAATGACGATAAATCGACATGGTTGTTCCGGTCGTCAGAGAAAACAGGTACATGACAATTCCCAGAATCCACAACTCCCGGCGTAATCGGAAGGGAAAGAATATTATAAAAGTCAGCCCGAACCACAGAATAGAAAGATTTTCCGGACTGACCAGAGGCTCTTTAAAAAGGCTTTTAAGCATGATCCAGAAGGGAATTGCCCAGGTTCGGTGATACTTCTCTTGAAAATGAAGTTGCAGGAAGAAATCATCGTATTCCAAATAAAAGTACAGCCATAACAGAAGCGGTCCCAGAATAAATGGGACCACATACCCGGCCAGATTAATCCAATTTGCCGGCGACCTGAATGATTGCTTCCTGTCAGACACTTCGCCGATAAAATATACCGTCGGAAGCAGGGCCATCAATATACCGGTTGGATATGACAGAGATATGGCCAGGGCGATTAAAAACAGCCCGATCCGTATTGCCATCGTCTGTGGGTGATATAATAAAAGCAGATAGATCATAAGAAGCAGGCATAGCAGGGCATAAGGGAATCCTGTCAGCAGATAAAATGAAGCCGGCCCGAAAGCTATGGCCGACAGAGTGATTACTGCCGCCTTTAATCCGTAGTAACGTTCCATGAAGCGGAAAAGCAGAATAAAAAAAAGCAAGGTGAAAAGAAATACCAGCCCGATGAACGTCGTTTTCGAGGAACCTCCCAGAAGCGGCCGGATCAGTTTAACTGTCAGGGGCCACATCGGGAACCACCCCGAATTACCGCAAACCTGCCCGGCATAACCATCCACTCCCGGAGTACAGGGATAAACCTGGTAGCCAATTTCGGAAATATCGAGATAATGCCGGATATCCCAGATCGGTAAAAAGAGATAATCATTATGACTGGATCGGGAGATGCCGATATAAAGGGCAATGAATACCAGATATATTATAATCGGGATCAGGTATTTTTTCATCTTATCTCAATAATATATATAACCCTTATTTTATTCAAGAACCTAATTGAGTCGATTAATGAAGATCAGATATAAAAAACACATGTTGACAAGACCCGCCGGTTGGGATATAAATGGAGGGGATATAGGGCAACCGATGGCTGGAAATTAACAAGTTAAGTATGAGAATAGTCATAGTTGGCGGAGGGATTGTCGGTTACAGTCTGGCGGAACATCTGCAGGACGGACATCACGACGTCTCCCTGATTGAGGTTAATCCGCAGACATGTCAGAATATCGGCGACCGGCTTGATATCCAGATACTCTGCGGCAGCGGCAGTTCGCCCCGATTGCTGGAACAGGCCGGTATCAAATCGGCCGACATGGTTATTGCCGTCAGCCCGATCGATGAATTGAATATCCTGATCTGCGGCATCGCCAAGCAATACCGTGTTCCCACCCGGATCGCCCGTATCAGGAGCAGTGAATTTCGCTCCGATGACGCCACCATTGATATCGGGGATATGGGTGTCACCCTGGTAATCGATCCCGAAAGCGTTCTGGTCGAAAAAATCGTCCAGTTTATCGAGACGCCAGGGGCAACCGATGCCACCAATTTTCAGAACGGCAATGTTCTCATGCGGGGTTTCAAAGTCACCGATCAAATGCCGGTGATTGACCGCTCTCTGCGGGATATCCGCCGGGATACCCGCGATCACCCGATGCTGTTCATCGCCGCCATCCGGGATGGCCAGGGCCATATCCCCGATGGAGATTACGTAGTTCGGGCGGGAGATGATATTTTCGGGATATTTCCGCGCGGCTCAATGGAGCAGTTTCTGGCTCTCTTTAATCGGACCGCCAAAGATGTGGACAATGTCATCATCAGCGGTGACAGCCTAACCTCGATCCTTCTGGCTGATCGGCTCAAGGATTTCGTAAATAATGTCACCCTGATCGATCCCGACCCGATCCATGCTCAGCATGCCGCCGGAATATTGAACAATGTTGAGGTTATCAGCGGTGACGGCACTGATTCATCGATCCTCAATGAGGTTTATGTTCGCAACGCCCAGTTTTTTGTGGGCGCTACTAAAGAAACCGATTACAACATTATGTCATCACTTCTGGCCAGGGCGGAAGGAGCCAGGGAAGTAATTGCCGTCTGCAATGAATTAAGACATGACCGGTTGTTCACCTCGATCGGTATCGATCATGTCATTCACCCTCGTCTGGCCATAGCCCATGAAATCCTCGAGGTCATCAATCGGGGGCAAATCGGCCGTATTGCCCGCATCCGGGATTTCAATATCGAGGCCATCCGTATCACGGCCGCCGAAAACAGCCCGGTCACTGGACGGCCGCTCCAGCATGTCCGGAGTAAAATCCAGAAAGGCTCCATTATCGGCACTATCCTGAGAGGTGATGAAATGATTATTCCCGACGGCAATACAATAATTGAGCCCGATGATCAAATGATCATAATCACCTATTCCAAAAACGTTGCCCGGGTCAAAAAGCTCTTTTTATCACGGTGATTCGATAGCAAGCCATGAATAAGAAGACGGTATTTTATATCACCGCCCGGTTAATGATAATCATGGCCGGGATTCTGCTGATTCCCCTGGCTATCTCTTTCTATTATAATTTCCCCGATGGTGTCGCCGAGGTATTCAGTGATGCGGAAAAATCGGGTTTCATTATCGCCATCCTGTTATCAGCGGCCACCGGATTTATATGTTCGATTATTTTTCGCTCGGACAAGGAACTCGAAGGGATCAAGGAGAGTTTTGCTATTGTTACCTTAAGCTGGGTTACTCTGGCGTTCTGGGGCGCTATTCCCTTCTTTGTGTATTTTCTTTCGCAAACATCGTCGCACTCGTTTGGCAGTACTATTCTCAGTTTCACCAATGCCTATTTCGAGATATGCAGCGGTTTCACCACCACCGGGGCAACCATTCTCACCGATATTGAAATCGTCCCCCGGGGACTGCTTTTCTGGCGGAGTCTGACTCACTGGCTGGGCGGTATGGGTATTATAACTCTGGTCATTGCCATTTTCCCGGCCCTGGGCGTCTCCGGGTATCATATGTTTCGCGGCGAAGTTCCCGGTCCGACAACCGAGCGGATTCAGCCCCGGCTGGCTCAAACCGCGGCCATTCTCTGGGGCGTTTATGCCCTGCTGTCCCTGATCGAGACTATCCTTCTGATGATAGGCGGGATGGACTGGTTCGATGCTCTCTGTCATACTTTCGGAACCATGGCCACCGGCGGTTTTTCCACTAAAAATGCCTCGATAGGATTCTATGACAGCAATTTCATCGACTGGGTAATTACTCTTTTCATGTTTCTCGCGGGGATGAATTTTCTAATTCATTATCGGGTTATCCACGGCAATTTTCGGGATTTCCGCCGTAACCGTGAATTCCAGTTTTATGCCGGGACTGTACTGGTAACCATTGTGATATTCGCCGGGATTATCTATTTGACAGGGATTAAACCGGCTCATCACTCGATCACCCATTACCAGTACGACCCGCTACCGGTTGAGGAATTCCGCGAGCATGTCGCCGATGAACAGATAAGGATCGAAGGACTCTATGGCAGTATGCGGCGGGTCTCTTTTCAGGTAGTTTCTATTGTCACCACCACCGGCTATGGAACAGCGGATTTCGATCTATGGCCCGATTTCTGCCGGATCGGTCTGCTGGTTCTGATGTTCTGGGGAGGCTGTGCCGGCTCAACCGGCGGCGGCATGAAAATGATCCGTATCATGGTGGTCTTCAAGGTTGGCAAGCGAGAACTCCAGAAAATGATTCGGCCTCATCTGGTGGCCCCGCTCAAAATAGGTGGTTCGAATATAGATGAACAGCAGGTCATAAATATCGGGGCCTTTTTCATGCTTTTTGTGTTGATTTTTGTTCTGGGATCGCTCCTGATGACCCTGTTCACTCCCGACCTGTTGACCTCCGTCAGCAGTGTCGCCGCCACGCTGGGCAATATCGGACCGGGTTTGAGCGGGGTGGGCTCCACCCAGACTTATGCCTGGATACCGATTCCCGGCAAATGGATTTTGATTATCTGCATGCTTCTTGGAAGACTGGAAATTTTCACTATTCTCCTGGCTCTCCGCCCGTCATTTTGGAAAAAATAAAACCCCTCCATTATTCAAATTTGAAGACCCCGGAAGACGGCAGCCGCTGTTTTTATCGAAAAATCACTATCCGGTCAAGATACGGCGGCAAATTGTCGAAAAACTTATAAACAACAGCAAATTCCAATAACTAAATATAAGGATTGATTATGTCGGTTTTAATCGAAATCATTGAATGGATGGACCCAACCGGCGAGGAGATGATATATCGTATCCCTCAGGAGGGTTCGGCTGATTTTAAGATGGGCGCTCAGCTTATCATCCGCGAAAGCCAGATGGCTATTTTCTTTAAGAACGGCCATGCCGCCGATTCCTTCTCCGAGGGACGGCACACTCTGACCACTCTCAATATCCCCATTCTGACCCGGATGCTGGCTTTTCCTTTTGGATTCAACTCGCCTTTTCGGGCCGAAGTCTATTTTGTCAACCTGAAAGTTTTCACCAACCTGAAATGGGGAACCAAACATCCGGTCACATTCAAAGACAGCAAGTTGGGTCTGATCCGTCTTCGCGGGCATGGAGCCTTTACCATGAGGATCAAGGAACCCAGCCTGTTTCTCAATTCCATTGTCGGCCGCCAGGCCAAGTATACCACCGATGATATCCAGAGTTATCTCCGAGATGTGATTATCGCCCGGATGAATGATATGCTCGGCGAGAAACTCGATTCCATTCTCGACCTGCCGGCCATCTATACCGAACTGGCCGCAGATTTCAAACAGGTTGTTCATAATGAATTCGAAAAATACGGTCTTGAACTGGTCGATTTCTACATCGCCTCGATTACCCCGCCGGATGAGGTCTCCAAAATGATCGATCAGCGATCCGGGCTCGAGGCCGTTGGCGATCTTGACCGTTTTCTTAAATTCGAAATGGCCAAAGGCCTGGGCGCCAGCGGCGGGATGGCCGGAGCCGGAGCCGGGGTTGGTGTTGCCGCCGGGGTGGGAATGATGATGCCGGGGGTGATGTCAAGCGTGTTTACTCCGGAACAGAAAGATTTGCGCCGGGAAGCAATTTCAACGGTCACATGTCCCACCTGCCATGCCGATACACCGGAGCAATCCCGTTTTTGTTATCGTTGCGGACACCAGATGGTGGCTCTCAACCGTTGTCCTTCATGCAACCAGGAATTGCCGACCGAGGCCAATTTCTGCATGCACTGCGGTTATAAGCTTGATACCAAACCGAGTTGCCCGCATTGCGGGACAGAATTGATACCGGGTTCGAAATTCTGCGGCGAATGCGGAAAGGCGGTTAATGAAAGCGACAACCAGCAGCCATAAAAGCGGTTTTTTTATCGGGGTCACCTGTCCCGGATGCGGGGGTGACCTCGAACTACAGGCCGATTTTTTCGTTCTAACCTGCCAGCATTGCGGCTCCCATTTGCGGATTGTCATGCCGGAAACGCCGCCGGTTTACCTGGTTCGCTCGGAAAAGCCCAATAGCGAAATCCGTTTCCAGATCGATCGTTTTCTCAAACAGAACAATCTTCCCCTGACCCGGTCGGACCTGTCAATCAGAAGTATCTATTATCCTTACTGGAAAATCGATGCCGTTGTTTTGAAAGTCAGGAATAAAATTGTAGAACGTTATACCGGGCAACAGGATAATTGCGAACAGGAAATCACTTGTGAACAACATATGACCGATATTCGCCTGACTCCTTACATCGCCACCGTGGCGGCGGGAGTAAGACATGACTATATCCCCCAGACCATTGGGATGCGAACGGAATATATAAGAATGGTTCCGTTTTCAAGAGAAAATGTCGAGGATGACTTCGGTTGTTTGCCTATTCTCAAAACCTGGGAACAAGCCCGTACAGACCTTCAGGGAGCCATTTCGGCCATCGGTAAAATCGATCAGGCCGATTTCGGGAAAAACAAAACCGAATTGTTTCACCCGATCGGTTCACTCCTCTATTTTCCCTACTATCTGGCCGAATCTCCTCATCGGGATACTAACCGCTTTTTTATTATTGACGGCGTTACCGGGCGAGTTGTCAAACATCTCGAAAACATGCCGGAGGAAGATTTTTTGTTTGAAGATGATCTGGCCGTTCATGAATCCTCCAGTCTCCAAGTGGATTTTCATCGTTGTCCCGAATGCGGTTTTGATCTCCCGACCGACCAATCATACATCTATATCTGTGATAATTGCCGGCAGTTGATTATGATGGATAAAACCAAGCTGACTGATAACGGCCTGGCCCAGGCGGTATCAGATATCGGGCCCCATGACCGGCTTTTTCCCTTCTGGTCCTTTGGCCTGTCCGACCCGGATATGGTCCGCTTTCGACCGGTAATCGGCGGTATCCATGATTCCAACCGGCTGGTGATTCCGGCCTTCAAATTCCCCAACCTCGAGTCGTTGTATAAACTGACCAGGCGAATATCATCGGCCTACCCCAAACTGGATCTGACTCCGCTGGATAGTCTCGATGGCCGCTTTGCCCGGGTTACTCTGGGTTTGGAAGACGCCTGTACGCTGGCCGAAGTTGTTATTTACCGCGATCGGATCCAGAAAGGAATTCGTTCCGAATCGACCGGATGGAAATTCGAACCCGCTGAAGTCAGCCTGTTCTACACTCCTTTTCACCCCGAAAGTTATTTTTATGTCGATTCGATACTGGGGGCGGTGACTTTTGAGAAAAAAACGGTCCCCTGCTGAAAAACGACCCCTGCCTTGAAAAATTAAAAAACCGGCTCAATGAAGCCGGTTTTTTTAATAAGGAGAAGAAGCCAAAAAAACCCGACGGCGAGAGCACGGCACCGTCGGGTCAAGGTGCTCATTCTCACGAATGAGCTATTTGGCTTCCCCCCGAAAATATTTATTATGACAAATCCGGTTGATTAGTAAAGTCCTATTATCCCCGGAACGGAATTCAATATTTCCTATCCGTTTAATATTTAACAACAAAAACCATGCCGGAAATCGATTCCGATATTCGATCAATTATTCGTTGATAATTAATGACTTACATATGGAGAGGGATTTTATTAAGGCAATAAAGGTTAATTTCACCGGATGGCCCGATCGTTCATATGGTAGAATTAACCTGATTGAATCTTCAATTCTATAATCATTTTGCGGAGATTGGAGGGATCGAGAGAAAGCATTCTCGCTGCGGCGCTGATATTGTTACCGGATCTGTATAATGCCCTGGCAATAATTTTTTTTCTGGCATGGTTAAGCTGCAAATTGAAACTCTGGTCATTGATTTCCTCGCTGATTCCGAAATTCAGGTATTCTTCCACATTATCGCGGGTAATATAAGACGATATCGAAAGATCTATCAGTGATTGGACGGCATGCAATAACTGGCGGACATTGCCCGGCCAGTCGTATTCGATCAGAAGCTCCATCGCCGCCGGCTCAAAGACCTTGAAGCAGTTTCCGTTTTCAAGGTAGTACTGCTCGCTGAAAGAGGTCACCAGGTCGGGAATATCCATCCGTCTCTCAGAAAGCGGCGGCAACTCGATAATAATTCCCTTCAGCCGATAATAAAGATCTTCCCGGAAAACCTTTGCTGCCACCATCTCATCCAGATTCTTATTGGTAGCACAGATTACGCGGACATCGACTTTCTGCATATCCGGAGACCCGATTTTTTTTATCTGTCCGGTTTCAATCGCCCGCAGGAGTTTGGCCTGGGTAGTAACATCCAGATCGCCGATTTCATCCAGGAAAATCGTGCCCCCATCGGCATATTCAAAAAGCCCGATCCTATCCTCGACCGCCCCGGTAAAGGAACCTTTCAAATGGCCGAAAAGTTCCGATTCGACCAAGTCCGGTTGTTTATGATTGCAGTTGAAAATTTTTATTCCCTGCCTCTCCCGGCGACTGCGGTTGTGGATAGCCATGGCCACCAGTTCCTTACCGCTTCCGGTGGGTCCCGTAATTATCACCCGGCTTTCGGTCGGGGCAACCTTTTCTATCAGCCGATAAACTTCCTGCATCCGGGCCGATTTCCCGACCATGCGGTACTGCGAGCGAGCCAGGCTGACTATCTCCTCCGAGCGATTCCGGTAGCTATGTATCTGAATGGCGTTTCTGACCGCCCGCCGAAGCCGCGCCGGACGCTCATCTTTAACAACATAATCATATGGGTGGTATTCTGCTTCGATCTGTTTTTCCGAGTATTCGCCCGGATGGCCGGTATGGAATATGATGGGGAGATCAGGATTGATTTCTTTTATACCTGCGGCTGTTTGCAGACCATCCATCCGAGCCATTTTTATATCCAGAATGACCACTTCCAGTTCGGGCTGTTCTCGGATAATTTTAAGAGCCTCCTCTCCCGAGGCGGCCAGGATGACATTATACTCATCGATAAAGGTTTCGTTGAGAGCCCGCAAAACAGGACCATCATCATCGACGATTAAGATCGTGCTCTTGGTTTTCATAATTTAAAATTTAATTAAGCCTGAGTATCTGATTCCAGTAATGACATTAATATAATAAATTTGGTGCCTTTGTCCAGTTCTGATTTGATTTTAATATCGCCGCCATATAATTCCGTTATTTTTTTTACGATTGCCAGACCGAGTCCCGTCCCGGTGTTCGGTTTGGTACTGAAAAAGGCATCAAAAACCCGGGGAATATTTTCCTGAGGAATCCCCGTCCCGCTATCGGCGAATTCTATCCTGATATATTTATCCTCAGCGGGCCCGGCTTTTATTGCAATAGTCTTACACTCCGCTCCGTTAAGAGCGTCAAGAGCATTTATCATCAGGTTATTGAACAGCGAAAAGGCATGAGCCTGGTGGCAGTATATCGCCGTCTCCGGGGGTATATCGATATTGATCTGCACCTCCTGCTCCTTTATTCTATCCGCGTTTTGCTCGATAATAGCGTGTAACACCTGCTGTAAATTGATTGCTTCCGTCCGGCGTTCAGATTCCAGTTTTGAATATTGAGTGACAAGATCTATCATCTTGTTGGCATTTTTTATCGACCCGCCGATCATTTCCAGCAGACGCTGAATTCTCTCAGGATCTTCAATCCGCCCTGATTGAAGTAAATCCTGGAGTTTGTCCAGCAGACTTCCGGCTGGGTACAAAGCATTGCGGATTTCATGGGCTACGCCTCCGGCAATATCTCTGGCAAGCCTGTATTTTTCGGCGGCAATCAGCTTTTCCTGGGTTTTCTTTAATTCCAATAAAGTCTTATCCAGTTCGTTTTTCTGACGTGAAATGATTTTATTCTTGGCCCGGAATTTCGCCAGGATCAACCAGACAACACCGATTATGATACTCAAAGGAATAAAGGCGGCCAGAAAGGCAAGAATGGGATGGCGAGAGAAAATGGTAAACCAGGGGGCTTTTTGAAACCCGAAAATATAGTTTTCTCGGGCGAAATCGTTATTGATAAGAATATGCTCCCGTGCTGATCCGCCCCGGGCACCGGTAGTAAAATAGGTCGAAACCCTGATATTATCCTTCGAATCGGTTATGGCCAGGGGTTTAAAATTTATATCGGTCAGGAGCAATCGATTATCGCCGGTTGCAAATAATAACTGCCGGTCATCTCCTCCCAGAAAGCTGCGGCAATCCAGAATTCTTGAGATAACATACAGACTGCAGACTTTGATTAAGTTTATCGACCGGTCGTACACATAGACATAATTGTCTCTATAATCGAATATAATTTCGTCAATATTATCCCCATCCAGATCAAGCGTTTCAGAAACGAAAACCTGGCGCTCGGGACCCGGATTAATTTTCTGAAGTTCTTTTCCATCCAGCGAATACAGCCCCAGCCATCCCCGTCCGCCGGGAATATCCATTCCCGCAGTATCTTTACTGAAATAGAAATCGGTCAGTATTTCCGGCCGGCCGTCACCGTCATAATCCACCAGTACCGGATTTGTCCCCGAAAATGTTTCCCCTGCCACGACTTTCCACTTTTCTTTCCCTCCGCCATCCAGGACCACCAGATATGTATGCTGGTCATCCATATCCTTTTCACGGACCGCATTGCCCTTGGACGAGATCCCGAAAATAATCAGAAATCCATCCTGTTCAGGATCGCGAATAATATGAAAATTGGCATCGTTGACAATTCCGGCGATATTATATTGCCAGAGAACCTGATTCCGAAAAATATCCAGGCACATTATCCCGCGCGGATAGAGATCATAGCCGGTATCGAAACCGATAAGAATTTCGGCCCGCCCGTCTTCGTTTAAATCGTGGGCCGCCAGAATATCACCTGTGCCATCCCAGTACCCGTTACTATCAAGATCGTCGCCGGTTACCAGACAACGACGATAAATCAGACCGGAATCAACATTGTAAACCTCAAACCACAGGCTGTCGAAGGCGGTATAAGTGACCGCGATTTCCTCGTTGCCATCACCGTTAAAATCATAGGCAAATGGTTTGTCAACCCGAAGAGTCCTCATATTGAAATGTCGAATGGCTCGGGAACGATAAATATCGGTGTAAAATATCAGGCATGACAGAGTATCCGGGGGACGCCAGTTCTGGCCGACGGCGGCCATCCCCGGCCGCTCATCATTATTTAAATCCACGGGAATGCATATGTCGCCGTTGCGATTGGTATTCCTTATTTTTGTTAAAAAGCGGTATGGCAAAACCAGGGGATCGTCGATAGGGTCGATAATATATTGTTCCGCGGCCATGACCGATGTAACGGCCGCGACACCCAGGATATAAAATAAAAATAGTGCTAATTTCATGGACATAAAAGACTTGCCTGATTTTTACAGGATAATATATCATGAATATGGAAGACGTCAAGATCGGATTTTTTAAAATATCCGGTCAATGATTATCATTAATTTCTCTGAAAATCTATTTTTTGATTGACACGAAATCTCAATACATTTATACCTTTAATAATCGGTAATGGGAGTCCGTGGTAAAATTAATACCCGACCGAATACGCCATTATTTTACATTTATTAATCTTTTTGATCGGCGGTGAAAATTATCGGATATATTTTGTCGGTCTTATGGTTGATCGGCGGCGGCGCGGCAATATACCTGATTTCCCGATTATTCGGACTGAAATACCGGGCGCCTCATTTTGATAATCCCCGAAAAAGCGCTACGACTGCTTTGCTGGCGGTTTTTATTGGAATCCTGGCAGTATCTGTACTTTTCTTTTCAATTCCGCAAATCAGCCGGGATGAAACTCAAAACGGGGAAATTCAGCCGGACCCCGACATTAAACTACCGGCTCAATTCGATTCCATGGCCGTCGAAGAAATCCTTCCCGATCTGGAATTCCTCCAGCCAGCCGATTCCGCCCTTCTCAGGGAAATGGCTTTTGTCAAAGACAGCTGCCCCGTAAATGATTCAGCAGAGTCTGCGGTTGATAATTCTCAGCCGAGGTCTTATTATATTTCCGAGATTTTTAATCTGATCATTATCTCTTTGCTGATACTAATTCCCGTGGGAATTGCTCTGAAGACTCTCCATGAGTCCTATTCCACAGCCGGAGTTAATTCCAATAACCTGTGGGGCTCACTTGTAATCGGTTTGATTATCGGATTGGTCGCTATATTTGTAACTTTGGTCAGGAATTCCGGTCATCCGGGTTTGGGATCGCTGCATTTCCGGGCTTTTATTTATTTCTCGATAGTCGGTCTCGCCGAGGAATTTGTTTATCGTGGTTATTTGCAGACTCGCATGATGGCCTGGTTGAAGACGATTCCCGGATGGATATTAACTTCGATTATAATGGCTATGGCTCATTTCGCCCAGAGAATCGGTGTCGGGGGAATGGACCCCGGATCCGCTCTTTTAGACTGCCTGGCATTGATTCCGATTAGTCTCTTCTTCGGCTATACTTATCTGAGAACCGGCAATATTTGGGGTGTCGGTTTGATGCACGCTTTTTCCGACTGGATAAATTTGTTCAGATAATAGCCCCGGAAACATCGAATCCGAAAAGATTGTATCTATTTTGAAATCGAGCCTATAAAAGACTGGGTTGGGATGGATCAAATTATGTCGTGGCTATATTCTTCTTCGGAGAATCCGAGTTTATTCATTATTTCATGAGAAATTTCTTCAATTGCCCGCCGGGTGACATCGATGGTCTGCCATCCAATCTCATCATACAGCTTAAGGCAAAATTTTAGTTCTTTCTGAATTTCATGGAGATCATAATATTGTTTTAGTTTTTCATGTTCGGATTCGGCCCGAACCAGATATTGCAGGCGTTCTTCGCGGACTTCGGCCAGAATCTCCGGGTGCATGATCAATCCGAAAATTATTTCCTTGTTCACGACCTTGAGGCGATCAAGCAAGTATTCCTTTACATGATCCTCCGGAAAGATGGGGATATTGGCCACTTTGAGTCCGTGATTGCAGGCCAGGTACATACTGATCGGTGTCTTGCAGGTTCGTGAAAGTCCAACCAGAACCAGATCAGCTTCAGTTATCAATGGTCCCCCGCCATCATCGTGTTGAACCGTATAGCCGATAGCATCGACTTTCTTATAATAACGATCATCTACAATCTGGAGAATACCGGGGCGGTAATCAGGATGAACCCCCAGGAATTTCGATACCGTTTTAAGCATCGGGCGCAGGACATTGAGATGGAGAATGCCTCTCTTAGATAACTTCTCATGAAAATACCGGCTTAGATTTTCGGATATGATGGAATAAATAACGAGGTAATCGTTCTCGATATTCTTTAAAATCACGTTGATTTTCTTTTTATCTCTGGCTTCTTGGTAAATGCCAGCTATGGAATATTCAACTTCGTGCTGGTCATACTGGGCCAGGACCGCATCCATGAGCCGCTTGGCGGTTTTCCCGGTTCCATCGGAGACTATGACTATTTTCTTTTCCTCATCCATGCCGACCATTAACCTCATGATAGAGGGGGGGTACATACCCTCCTCTATTGAATTTATGTCGGCAGATAAGGATTTTCAAGCAATAAACGAATTCAAAATAAATCAATAATACCCTGAGGCCGTCAGGACTCCCGGCTGTTCCAACAGACCCAGGCGTCTGGCCAGGACGGCCAGGGGTTGAATTAATTCCGTTGTCCGAACCAGAACCGAGGTTTCTTCGCTATTGGCCGGATCTGATTTCAGCAACCTGTTCAGCATTGATTTTTTCTCCGGAAATTCCTTCAGGTCGATATCCGCATCAGGTTCGATCCCGGTCAGCTCTTTAATCAGCGCGATGGCTTCAGGATAGCCGCCAAGTTTATCCACCAGGCCGAGTTCCAGGGCATCTTCGCCGGTCCAGACTCGCCCGCGGGCGATCTCGAGAACCTTTTCCAAAGGCAAATTGCGGCCTTCGGCTACCTTGGCCGTGAAATCCTCATAGATTCGATCCAGTGCCGCATCGCCTCTGGCCATCTGGTCGGGAGTATAATCATCCACCCCGCTCCAGATATCGGCATTGGCACTGCTTTTTACCTTGTCCCAGGTAATACCAATTTTCTTCCACATTTCCCGGGTATACATTTTGCCGCCGTAAACGCCGATCGATCCGGTTATCGTCCCGGGTTGGGCGACAATTTTATCGGCCGCCATGGATACGAAGTATCCGCCGGAAGCCGCCACTTCACCCATGGAGACCACCACCGGCTTGCCTTTTTCTCGGGCCCGCTTGACCTCATGCCAGACCACATCCGAAGCGACATAGGATCCTCCGGGGCTGTCAACCCGGAATAAAATGGCTTTCACATCATCATCGTCGACCGCTTTCCTGAAAGCCTCCGCTACCGTTTCGGCGCCCATAATGATATCCCCGAAAAGCGGATCATAACCGCTGGCGCCCCGCGAAACGCCTCCGACTCCGAATATAAGAGCCACGGTTTTACCCTTTGAATATGGCCGATCGGAACGCTTGAAATATTCATTCAAATACAGCAATTCGGCTTCTTTATCAGTTAGTTCTTTAATTCTCTCATAGGCCTCATCCCGATAGGCCAGACCATCCACCAACCCGGCCTCAAGAGCCTCTTTTCCGATAAAGGGCCCGTGATCGATCATTGTCCGCAGTTTCTCCTGCTCCAGGTTTCGGGCCCCGGCGATATCACCAACCATTTGACCAAACATCGATTCTGTCACCCGTTCGTAAGATTCACGATGGGCCGGGGTGCATTTCTCCTGCGTGAACATGTTAACAGCGGTCTTGTATTCATACCGCTGACCCATCCGCGGAACCACCCCCAGCTTATCCAGAGTTCCCTTAACAAAAGGCGTTTCGGCCATAATCCCGGTCAGACCGATATCCCCTGAAGGTTGCAGGTAGACTTCATCGAAAGCCGAAGCCAGGTAATAGCAGCCGTTGCCGGCCCCCCATTCGCCGAATGTTTCCGAAAAAATGACCGCTATCTTCCCGGCCCGACGGAAATCGATAATCGCCTGCCGGATTTCCTGTATCTCGGCCAATCCGATTCGGCCCGCTCCGGTGGTGGCAATAAGCCCGATAACCCGGTCATCGGAGGTGCCTATTTTCAGGGCCTCAATCACATCCCGAACAATAAGGCTATTATTCAGCATGGCCCGGGCCAGTGGATCATCCGGGATATATTCCACAAATGATTTTTCAAAGTTGACTTCAAGAATAGTCTTTCCCGGAACACTATCCTTGCCGGTCAGCGTTAGAAGCGCGATTGCCACTACCAGGATCACGACCACGGCGATGACCCCGATTACCGCAAAAAGCTTACCCCAGAAAGATTTCATTGATAACCTCCACAGATTAATGACACCATATTATCATTATATGTATTTGACGTTCGGATCCGGCCAAAGGTTGCCGGACTCGTGCAAAGATTATAATTTATACTATTCCGTGATAAATGTAAACAGCCATGATAAAACATTTATCTCATCTCCTTTCATAAGATTCCGCCGTCAGCATTTTATGCAGATACTTATTCTGTATCCGCCAATAAATCTTCCCGATTCCTTAAATGAAATCGAGATGGCTATTTTTTCCCCATGGAAAATCCGTTTTATTATATCGAAAAACATCTTTCAATTCCTTCTGTCCGAATTTTGGCCTGTCTGACATGCCGGAATAATCTTCATGAATATAGGCCGGCATTTGCTTTCGGGTCGTTCGGCCGCGTGTAACGGCGGCCGCCTGATCCCGGGTGGTCAACCAGTCTGGTGGTAGTATTGAAAGATGAATTATTCCATGGAGGGAATTAAGAAAGGTTGCAGAATAAACTTATGAAATCCTTAAAACCTGACTTTCTTCCTCATCCGGAATACCATCTTTCACTCCGGCCACCGGTTTGCACGGTTGACCAGTTTCCGTTTTGAATCATAAACGGGTTCATAATTTCAACTCCTTCAATTAGATGGATTCCGATCACAGTCCCTGAATCCGACCTTAAAAGACCTCTGACATGTCTCATATTTTTCCTCCTTTCCGAAAATAGATAAAAAAAGCCCGGGTGGTTAACCCGGGCGATACATGCAATATTTTATATCCCTGGTTATCCCATTCCCCACAATCCGGTCAGCGACCGAATAAAAAGGCAATTCGAAATTTCAATCGGCGTAAACATATATATTTCCTCGGTCTTTTATTCCTATTCTTAACAAGAACTGATAATTAATTTTAGATAATAATACCCATTTATCCACCTGTCAAGAAAAAAATACCAAAATTTTCGCGAATTTCAGACTCCCGATATCAAGTGCGTTATATGCTTTAATCTGTCCCTTGATGTATTTCAATACTCAATAGTATATTTATTAATAATTTTTTATCGCTATGATTTCGGGGACGCTGTTTTAGGTTGCCTTATCATTTGCGGTCTCTTATATTGGGCCACAGAGGATAGCACTATTGGCTCAGATTTTTCCAAAATGGACTAATAGACTCCCCACTTATGCGGCTGTTATAGTGGTGATTAAAATCGTGGCGGTGGTCGCTTTCGTCTGGTATTTCTTTTCGCCGTGGTACACCGATGTCGGCTACCGGCCGCTTCAGTCGGTTCCGTACAGTCATAAACTGCATGCCGGTGACCTGGGGCTGGATTGCCGGTACTGCCACAACGCCGTGGAATTATCGCCGGTAGCCAATGTTCCTCCGACCCAGACCTGCGTGAACTGCCACACGCTGATTCTGCCCGACAGCGACCGTCTGTTGCCGATCCGCGAAAGCTGGGGGAAAAAAGAGCCGATGCGCTGGATCCGGGTGCATATGCTGCCGGATTACGTTTATTTCGATCATAGCGCTCATCTCCGAGCCGGGGTGGGATGTTTCAGCTGTCATGATAATGTGGGTGAAATGGTTGTGGTCCAGCAAAAACAGCCGTTGAGCATGTCCTGGTGCCTGGATTGCCATCGCAATCCCGATCTATATCTGCGCCCGCACGAGGAGTTGACCAATATGGGCTGGGCGCCACCCGAAAGCCAGTTGCAGTTTGCTGAGCGGCTAAAAAATGAACTCAATATCAATCCACCGGTGGATTGTTCGGGATGTCACCGATGAGTGATAGGGATATGAAAAAGACCAATACATATTACTGGACCAGTCTGGATCAGCTTAAATGCACGCCGCGGTATCGCCGGCATCTTCTGGAGCAATATCGTGACCGGGATAATCATCATGATGATAATACCGTAACCCGGCGTGATTTTCTGACGGTTATGGCCGCTTCCCTGGCGCTGGCCGGATTGGCCGGATGCCGCAAACCGGTGGAAAAAATCATTCCCTACGTTTCCCAGCCCGAGGAGATTATTCCGGGAGTCCCGCAGTATTACGCCACCTCGATGCCGCTGGGACTGTCGGCTTTCGGATTGATCGTCGAATGTCATGAGGGACGGCCGACCAAAGTCGAGGGGAATCCGGTCCACTCCTCCACCGGCGGAGCTACCGGCCTTTTTATCCAGTCCTCGACCCTTGGCCTCTACGATCCGGATCGCTCGAAGATGGCTCGAAATCGTAACGTTGAAGTCACGTATGATACCTTTGTCACGGTTTGGCGGGAACTGCATGATAAGTTTATCGCAAATAAGGGCGATGGCCTGGCGTTTATATCAGAAGAATTCTCCTCGCCCACTCTGGCCCGCCTGAAAACCGAGATACTGAAGGCTTTCCCGAAAGCAAAATGGGTCAGCTATGAACCAATAAGTGATGAAAATATACTCGGGGCTGTTAAAAATCTGACCGGAAACGACTTAAGACCGATTTACAAATATGACCTGGCTTCGGTAATACTTTCTCTCGATTCCGATTTTCTTCAGACTGAGAGTGAGGCTTTGAGGGCGGCGCGCGAGTTTGCCGACGGGCGGCGGATGAATAATACGGACGACAGCATGAACCGTCTGTATGTGGTTGAAAGCGCCTTTACCATAACCGGCGGCATGGCTGACCATCGGTATGCCATTCAAAGCAGCCGGATCGACGCCTTTCTCTCGACCCTGCTGAAGGAACTTCAGAAGCGCGGTCTCGATATCAGCGGAAATATCGCGGAATATCATGAGACTTTTGACATATCATGGATTTCTGCTCTGGCCGAGGATTTGATGGCCAATAAAGGGGCCAATCTGGTGGTCGCGGGTCGGCGTCAACCCGCTCAGGTTCATGAATTGGTACTGCTATTGAATAATGCCCTGGGCAATATCGGGCGGACCATGGATTTAATCCCGATGAGGGACACATCCCGATCAGACACCGGGCAGTTGAAAACAATGATCGATGCCATTGCGGCCGGCAAAGTCGACACCCTGGTCATCCTGGGCGGTAATCCGGTATACAATGCCCCGGTTGATCTGAATTTCGGCGAAGCGATTCAAAAGATAGAACACAATATTCATTTCAGTGAATATTACGATGAAACTTCGCAAAAATGCGAGTGGCATATTCCCCGTGCTCATTATCTTGAAAGCTGGGGTGATGTCCGTGCCGCCGATGGTACGGTCGGCATCATTCAACCGATGATCGAGCCGCTTTATGGTGCTCATTCCGACAGCGAAATGTACTCCCTGATGGCGACCGGGCGGGATCAGCGAGGTTATGATATCGTTCGTGAAACCTGGGGCAATATTCTGAACGGAGGTGATTTCGAGAATAGATGGCGCCGGGTTCTTCATGAAGGCTTGCTTAAAACCGAACCGTTATTATCATACGGGTTCCGGCCACTTAAAAATTTCGGGGCCGTTTTTGAAAATCTTCCGGATTCATCAAAGGATTCATCCGATGAGCTTGAGCTGGGCTTTTATCCATCGTATCTGTATGACGGCCGTTATGCCAACAATGGCTGGCTCCAGGAATTGCCGCATTCGGTCAGCAAGCTGGCCTGGTCCAACGCCGCCCTGATAAATCCCCAAACGGCGGCAACCCTGGAGGTGGGAAATAATGATATCGTCAGCTTGGGATTGAATTCCCTCGAAATCGAAATCCCGGTCTGGATCGTTCCGGGAATTGCCGATCGGACCGTTGTTCTCCCTCTGGGTTACGGTCGTGATAAAGTTGGCCGGGTGGCCGATGGGGTCGGAGTCGATACCTATCGTTTACGAACTGCGGCCGGGATGTCATTTATAAAGGGCGCAAATGTTACTCAAACGGATCGGGTAAGCCGCTTGGCCAATACTCAGGATCACAATCTTATGGAAGGCCGACCGCTGGTCGGCGAGGCCACTCTTGAGGAGTATCGCAGTAACCCCGGATTCGTATCTGAAATGGTAGAGCACCCCTCCTTAAAGTCGATATATCCCGATCATGATTACAGCACCGGTTATCAATGGGGTATGGTTATCGATCTGAATACCTGTATCGGATGTGATGCCTGCACCATTGCCTGCCAGAGCGAGAATAATATTCCGATCGTAGGTCAAGAACAGGTTTACCGCGGACGGGAGATGCACTGGATCAGAATCGATCGCTATTTCTCCGGCGACATGGACCATCCCGGCATGGTTCATCAACCGGTTCCCTGCCAGCAATGCGAAAATGCGCCTTGCGAGGCAGTCTGCCCGGTCGCCGCCACCGTTCATGACCGCGAGGGATTGAACAATATGACCTATAATCGTTGTATCGGAACCAGGTATTGTTCCAACAACTGCCCGTATAAAGTACGAAGATTCAATTTCTTCAATTATACTAATAGGCTACCGGAAACCGTCAAGATGGCCCAGAACCCGGATGTCACCGTTCGTTCTCGCGGCGTCATGGAAAAATGTACTTTCTGCATCCAGCGGATCAATCGTGCCAAACAGGCCGCCAAAAAGGAGAATCGCGCTGTCCGCGACGGTGAAATAATAACCGCCTGTCAGCAGGCCTGCCCGACCAGAGCCATCACCTTCGGGAATATCAACGATACTTCGAGTGCCGTGACAGCTTTAAAGAAAATGGATCGCAACTATGAACTGCTGGTCGAACTCAATGTTCGCCCGCGAAATTCATACCTGGCCAGACTGCGGAATCCTAATCTGAAACTGGCGGAAGGTATGGATAATAATGATAAAGCGGAACAGGGTTAATTAGTGGATACCATTGCCAGAAATGCGGCCGGATTGCCGGAGCATGATCCGCCCCTTATAACCGGCCACCAGACCTTCAGGAGCATTACCGACAAAATCTCCGGTATTGTCGAGCGCCGGACCCCGCGAGTCTGGTTTTTGGCCATGGGGGCCGCTCTTTCGCTTCTGATGGTGCTTCTCGGATCGATCGGCTACCTGGTTTACGAGGGCATCGGCATCTGGGGATTGAATAATCCGGTTGGCTGGGGCTGGGCAATTATCAATTTTGTCTGGTGGGTCGGTATCGGTCATGCCGGAACCCTGATCTCGGCTATTCTTTTCCTGTTGCGTCAGCGCTGGCGGACTTCCATAAATCGCTTCGCCGAAGCCATGACTCTTTTTGCTATCTCCTGCGCCCTGATTTTCCCGGCCATCCATGTCGGGCGGATCTGGGTGGTGTACTGGATGTTTCCGCTGCCCAACCAAATGAATATGTGGCCCAATTTCCGTTCTCCCCTGCTCTGGGACGTTTTCGCGGTCAGCACCTATTTCATCGCCTCGCTGCTATTCTGGTACACCGGACTGATCCCGGATCTGGCTACTTTCCGTGATCGCGCCAAGAATAAAATCAAGAAAATTATATTCGGTATTCTGGCGGTCGGGTGGCGCGGAGGTAATCGCCAGTGGCGGCATTACGAACTGGCTTATCTTATACTGGCCGGTATTTCCACGCCGCTGGTTCTTTCCGTACATAGTGTGGTTTCGACCGACTTCGCCGTCAGCATTCTGCCCGGCTGGCATACGACTCTTTTTCCGCCCTACTTCGTCGCCGGGGCGATTTTCTCCGGGTTTGCCATGGTCATCACCCTAACCATTATCGCGCGCAAAATTTTCCACCTGGAGGATATCATTACCCTCAACCACCTCGAAAAAATGACCAAGGTTATTCTGCTTACCGGTACCATGGTCGGATATGCTTACAGCATGGAATTTTTCATTGCCTGGTACAGCGGCAATATATATGAGCAATTCGTATTCATGAACCGCGCCTTCGGCCAGTACGCCTGGGCCTACTGGATCATGATAACCTGTAATGTTCTCGTCCCGCAATTGTTCTGGTTTAAAAAACTGCGCACCAGTATCCCGGTCCTGTTCATTGCCTCAATCCTGATCAATGTCGGCATGTGGTTCGAGCGCTTTGTAATTGTGGTGACATCCCTGGCCCGGGATTTTCTCCCGGCCAACTGGGATTATTACAGCCCGACCATCTGGGATATAAGTATTTTCGTCGGGTCGTTCGGTCTATTTTTCACGCTCTTCCTTCTGTTCATCAGATTTTTACCGATGATTTCGATGGCCGAAGTGAAGACGGTTCTGCCTGAGGCGGAGGTACCGCATGGAGGTGGTCATGAGTAATCAAATGAAAATCCAGGGGCTTCTGGCTCAGTTCGACAGTCCGGCGGTCCTGATGGAGGCCGCTCGAAAAACCGGCGAAGCAGGGTATCGAAAATTCGATTGCCATTCTCCTTTCCCCATCCATGGCATGGATCGGGCAATGGGCCTGAAGCGTTCCCCGCTGGGCTGGATTATCGGCCTGGCCGCGTTGATCGGGACTTCCGGTGCCCTGGCGCTTCAATGGTGGACCAGCACCATCGACTATCCCCTGGTTATATCCGGCAAACCATTCTTCAGTTACCAGGCTTATGTCCCGGTGACTTTTGCCCTTGGAGTCGTGTTTTCGGCTTTCGCCGCCCTGATCGGTATGCTGGCGATCAACGGCCTGCCCAGATTTCATCACCCGGTTTTTTATTCCGACAATTTTGTTCGCGCTACTGATGATGGCTTCTTTATCAGTCTTGAAGCGGCCGATCCGAAATTCCATATCGAGCAAAGCCGCATTTTTCTGGAATCAATTGGTGGCAAAAATGTGGAGGTCTTGAGCGGAGAATGAACCGTTTGAATAAAAATATGCTCATGGTTTTTTGGACAATCATGGTTCTCATATTTATGGCCGCTTTTATGGCCGGATGCGCCCGGGAAAGGCCGTCGACGCGGACGCCGATCCACGTCAATCCCAATATGGACCACCAGCCGAAATACCGACCCCAGAGCGAGAGTAATTTTTTTGCCGACAGCGCCAGTATGCGGGTACCGGCCGCCGGAACCGTGGCACATGGTCAGTTGCGGGATAATATCGTCTTTTATCAAGGGAAAAAACCAACCGGTGAATTCGTGAAGGAAAATCCGATTCCAATCACCATGGAGTTACTCCGAAGAGGCCATGAACGCTTTGATATTTATTGCTCTCCCTGTCACAGCCGTCTTGGCGATGGCAAAGGAATCATGCTAAGCCGGGGCTATGTTCCGCCGCCGTCGTTCCATACCGATCGTATTCGATCCATACCGGACGGACAGATTTTTGATGTCATCAGCAACGGCTTCGGCAACATGCCATCTTACAGCCACCAGATTCCGGCCGATGACGGCTGGACCATTGTGGCTTATCTGCGGGCCCTGCAGCTAAGCCAGAAAGCCGGTGTCGATGATGTGCCGGTGGAATTGAGGGATAGAATCAAATAGGCCATATGGAATTCAACCGCCAAACATACCGTCTGACTACCGCCGGTAACACCGGGAAAATTGCGGCTTTTCTGGCGGTTTCGGGATTGATCCTGACCGCAATCGGATATTTAGTCAACAGCGATCAATTCTATTTCTCTTATTTAACCGCGTACATATTCTGGTTGTCAATCGCTCTTGGCGGGCTCTTTTTTACCATGCTTCATCACCTGGTCGGTGCCAGATGGAGTGTTGTTCTACGGCGGCTCTCTGAAAATATTATGGCCGTCATCCCGATTATGGCTCTTTTCTTTATTCCGGTGCTTCCGGGGATTCACCATGTCTTTCACTGGAGCCATCCCGAAATCGTCGCCGGGGACCATCTGCTCCAGGCCAAGGCCGGTTATCTCAATGTGAGTTTCTTTATTATCCGGGCCATTGTTTATTTTGCCGTCTGGATTATTCTGACCGTTTATCTTTACCGCCTGTCGCTGGCCCAGGATGCCGGTTATCATCCGGAACAGACCCGTAAATTCAAAGTTGCCGGAGCTGTCGGGATTATCCTTTTTGCCATTACCCTGACCTTTTCATCATTCGATTGGATGATGTCGCTTGAACCACACTGGTATTCGACTATTTTCGGTGTTTACATTTTCTCCGGGGGCCTGCTGGCCCTGCTGGCCATGTTAACCGTCATTGTTATGCTTTTCCACCGTCACGGCATTCTTGATGCAATCATAACCCCGGAACATTATCATGATTTGGGTAAACTGATGTTTGCGTTCACCGTTTTCTGGGGATATATGGCTTTTTCGCAGTACTTCCTGATCTGGTACGGCAATATTCCCGAGGAGACGATCTGGATGTTGCACCGCTGGGAAGGCTCATGGAAAATAATCTCTCTGGTTCTTGTTTTCGGGCATTTTGTGTTCCCCTTCTTCTTTCTCTTTCCCCAGGCAGTTAAGCGAAACCGGGCAATGCTGTTGCTGATCGGATTCTGGATTCTGATCATGCACTGGGTGGACATTTACTGGATCGTCATACCGACTCTGCACCAATCCGGATTTGGCCTGTCATGGATTGATCTGACGGCCGTGATCGGCCTGGGCGGGGTATTCTTCTGGATATTCTGGAGAAAAACCACCACTCATCCTCTGGTTCCGGTTGGTGATCCGGATTTGGAAAAATCAATACACTTTATCAATCATTGAGGAAAGTCAATGTCCGATAGCGATATCACATCCAATTCCGAACCCGGCTATGACAAAGGCGAAGCCAGCGTGAAAAAAGTTATTTTCTGGGGGATTGTGGCCGTAACGGTTTTTGTGGCCGCCATTATCTGGGCGGTTGACTATTTTACGGCGGTCAAGGAAGAGGCAACCTATAGCCGGGTGCTAAGCCCCAGTTCAACCGATCTGCGGGATTTAAAGGTGCATGAAAGCGAGATTCTAACAACCTACAAGTTACTTGATTCGGCCGGAGGAATTTATCAGATTCCGATCGAGCGGGCCATGGAAATCCTGGCCGATGAAGCTTATCAGAAAAAGAAGGACAAAGCCGCAAGGCACTAATCTGATTTTTTAATAGCGCCGAGAAATCTTCGACTTCGGTAACTGCCCTGATGGCAGTTATTATTTTGTCCGCGATTTTAACCATTCATATACCAATGACCGATCGTGGTGTTGGTCTTGATCCGCAGAATTATTTTTTATCTGAGGTAGTATCGGATATGGGCTGTTTGACGACTGTTTCCGAATTATCTTCTGCCCCAATTTGAAGAATGTACTCCGCCACCATTTCCAGTTGCTCCTCGCCCAGATGAGCAAAAGACGGCATCGGTGCGAATTCCGGACGCTTCTTCCCCGGATTCGATGCCCATTTAACAATTCCTTCCGGATTGCCCTTGTAAATGGAATAAACCTCCCTCAGCGATGGTGCCGCCAGGACTTTATCGACCGCATGGCAGGCCGCGCAGTTGCGGAACACCTTTTCCCCCGTCATTCCCCCACCGACCGCTTCTCCGGCTCCATATCCGGCCTCGATACTCATCCGTGTCGCCGTCTCAATGGCCCGAAAACGGGCCGTCTCATCGGCCATTAATTGTTTGTGGTCATTCAAACAGGTTTCGCGGTAAATATGCCGTCCGGTACCCATCGCCAGCACCACCAGCCCGAAAAATCCCCAGATTAGTAAATAATGATGCCCAACCCGGATATTATCATTTCTTATTTCCCGGCTCAGAATATAAAGCACCACCAGGGCAATGATTACCCCGGTCAGAATGACCATAATCATTATCATGCTGATCCCGTCATAGGGCAGGGTGAAAAGCAACAGCGGGCCGAACAGAAGTTGCGCCAGAGTGATATAAAAAGCCGCCCTGTAAAACAACCGCCGTAACTGCGGGCGGGTGAATTCCGGAAGGAATTTCTCCACATCGAATCCTTTCCGGCCGAACCACCCGGCCAGAAACAGCCCGGTCAGGGCCAGCGACGCCGCCAGAAAATGGAAATAGCGCGGAAAGACATTGCCGATCCGAAGCGATGAAAAGAATCCGGCCGCTTCCGGCCATTTCTCCGGAAACAGCATCAGGTTAATATTGGCCAGAAAAATAAAGGGAATCGAAAGGAACAGAATGGCCGCGAATGATCCCACCAGAAGATGCAGTCGCTTGTTTTTCTCCCGCCATTTGTCCCACATGTACTTATGAATATAAGCCAGCAGAAAAGCCAGTGTCACCAGCGGGATGATCGAAATCCAGGCATATCCGGTAATGGCGTTGGCCGAATAAAAATGGGTCGTATATACCAGGTTGATACATAAAAGCGGCCCCACTCCAAGTACCACCGCCAGGCTCTTGTTGACCGTGATGGTCTCCGCGATTTTCCTGGCCAGGGCATCGTACTTCCTATTGGTCAGACCGATTATCTCGAAAATTACCGAGAAAACCGAACCGCCGACCATCATATTGACAAACAGGATATGCGCCAGAAACAGCACCACCAGTAATATCTTTAACTCGTAATCTCCCAGCGGCAGGTTCAATTCCAGGTCACGCGGGACCGGAACCTGAATCGCCAGCGGCAGAAACACTTTATGTATCAACCCGATCATTATTCGGCTTCATCCTCAATCCGTAATTAAGGTGTTGCATCCCCGGGCGGTACCGTCCAGTCGGCATGGGCCCCCACAATAAACCTGGGATCTTTCCGGAAATCCTTTAAATAGGCCACCAGCGCCTCGAGTTCTTTATCATTTCCGGGAAATGGCGGCATATAGGTCCGCGAGTTATGCATGGTTTGGATAAAAGCCGTCATGGCCGTTTCGTCCCATTCCCCCGGACCGTACAGGTTATTGAACTTGGTCATCATCGAATTAATACCCCGGGTGGTATGACACCGCGAACACGCCACCAGGAAAACATCCCGCCCGGCCGCGATTTTGTTACTCGAAGTCACCTGGTGATTCTGAACAAAGGTGGCATAAGGCAATATCCCATCCCGCTGAAAAACCGGCAGATCAGAAACTTTGACCCCGTTGGAATACATGTAATCCTCGATAACATAGGGCTTGCGAATAAACTCTCTTACCCGTTCGAAATGCCCCAGCAGCCATAATCCCAGAATAAACGGAATCACCAGCACCAACCCGGTGATGTACCTGGGTTTGATAACTCCCAAAAGAGCCGCCAGCATCAGGGCAATAATAGTCACAATCATTATGATCGCCAGAGTCTCATGCCACTGCATAAATCGCTGGGTTAACAGGCCGACATCAATATTGTCCTTCATTGAATCGGGTACTACCTTCCAGTACCACCATGATCCGACAACAAGCGGTGCCACCCAGGCCAGCATCCAGATCCCCACAAACCGGACCATCCTTTGCCGCAGTTCGCTCCCTTTCCGGGTGAAGAAAAAGAGCAGAAACCAGATACACAATCCGGCCAGACCCATTGCGTAGGCCGTCCGGAATAGCAGTTGCGGGAGATAAAGAGGATTGGCGATTCCGGACCATAACGTCCGCTCCACCGGCCATGACCCCGAACCCATCATAAAGCCCAAAATGGCCACAATTATCAGCATTGTCAGCCAGGAAAATGCACTCAGGGCCGCCCCGAATCCGATATGGACTTTTTTCCATATTCCCTGCCCCCACCTTTTCCAGGTCAGAAAATAGACCATGATAAGAACCACTTCACTGATAAAAACCAGCCATTCGGAAAACCAGGCCCAGAAAAACACTCTCAGCAGGCTACCGATTCCAAAGGGGGCAATAAGTGCGGTCGAGAACCAGATTCCTACCCCGGTCAGCGCCCCGGCCGTGGTCGTCACAACAAAAAGAACGAAAGTAACTTTATATGCCACCCGATCCCATTCCATATTACCTTTGCGGACTCCCCACCATTCCAACAGCGTTATCAGCGGATAGGCTCCCACGGCCAGCGGGTGATTGATGAAAACATGGACGATGGCTATGACGGCAATCAGGATACGATTGCCGAAAAAGTCGAGGAAAAACATCGGAAAATCCATGCCGATAATATGTCGGCAAATCCGGCAATTCGCAACAATTTTTTGTTTTTGAGTTTGTATTGATTTGATACAGCATTGACTGCCATCATGGATTATTTCTATCCGCCTTTCGACCGCCAGTCCGACAACTACCAACCGGTTATCAACCAGATTCGATTCAATGCCGAACCTTCTATGGATACCTTGCGGTTTTCACGAACAACGATTGAGGGAAATGAATATTTCATCAAGCGTCATGGCTGGGGGGTTTTTGCAATCAATTCGCCGGAGCGCGCCGATTCATCGATAATAGGCTGAATGACGTTTATCCCGGGATATCATCATTTTTTGATAAAGACTGACATGAACCAAAAGAAAAATGCCGAAGGGGGGATTCGAACCCCCACGACCGTAAGGACACTGCGCCCTGAACACAGCGTGTCTACCAGTTTCACCACTTCGGCATTAACAGGCTATTAAAATAGCAATTTTGCCCCGCTTGGCAAGTGAATTTTTATGACATAAGCCAATTCAGCTGACAGACAATTCCTTTGACTAAAAAATCGAAATAGTATAGATTAGCCGCAACGGAAAAATTTTGATACTGTAATTTAGTAATTTCCAAGCGCTTAAAAGATAATGCGAATCAGTCATTCTACCCCCGCCGAATCAAGCCGATGGCAAAAATTAATCATTATCCACCTTGACCTCCTTCTGATTTTTATCATTGCTGTTATTATAAGAATCATCTTCCTTTCTTTGAGTCTTAACCAGATCGGTTATGATGGCCTGATGTATGCCTCTCCCGATGCCAAACTATATGTCAATATGGGCAAAAGCCTGGTAAACGGGACAAATAGCTTCGAGCATGGTTTTTTCATATTCGGACCGGGGTTTGCGTATTTTCTGGCTTCGTTTTTCAAGCTTTTCGGCAAAGGTCTATTCCCCTACATACTTTTTCAAATCATTGTCTCCGGCATGTCATGTCTTTTAATCTACAGATTGTGTATGGAGCTCACCGATTCATATAGAATTTCTATACTCTCGGCCATTCTGGCCGTGATATCATATACGTCGATTACCCTCAGCATTGTCATCCTGTCCGATACTGTTTACATGTTTGTTTTTCTTCTTTCATTAATATACCTGGTCCGGGGTTTGAGGAAGATGAGGTGGCGGTATTTCATTATCTGCGGTTTTTTTGCCGGATTGGCCGGTTTGATTCGTTCTATTGGCCAGTTTTGGCCATTGATGATACTCCTGATGGGAATCCCCTATTACCATTTTCAATATCGTCGGCTGAAATCCGGCGCGAAAATGAAAACAGTGGTATTCAGACTCGTAACAGCGGCCATTATTGCGACCTTAATCATGTCCTTCTGGGTTATCAGAAATTACCGGGTGCATGATATTCCCGCTCTGGCTTCCGCCGGTGTCATGGGCGCCGCCAAGGTTGCCGCCCTATCTCTTGAAAAAATAGAAAACCGGCCTATGGCCGAAATAAGAAGAGAATGGATCACCGAATATACCGGCCACCCCGAATCCACCGCCGTATCATTGGAGGAATCATTCCATATTGAAATAGATAAAACCAGAGAGACTTTCTTCAAACACCCGGGGCCAATGCTGCGACGGTATATTGGATTAACCTGGGATAATTTGAACGCCACCAATTTTTACCACAGAATATTACTGCCCCAATGCCAATTTCTATTGAAACTGGAACATAAAATAAATCATTATGACCTGAATTTCCTGAATTTCTGGATATCACTCACAGGCATGGTGGTGCTGATCATCCGGCGCCAATTTCGTGTTCTGATAATACTTGGAGGTGTCTATATTTACTATGCTCTTTTAATTGGCTTTAACCCCTGGCAGGGATCCCGCGTGTTTTTCCCCGGTCAAATTGCTTGGACCATGCTGATCTCCATTGTTCTTGTAAATCTCTATGATTTTCTGAAAAAATATTTGGCCCGCCGGTATTCCTGATAAAAAAAAGCCGCCATCTCGGCGGCTTCGATGTTTGAAAAATACGCAGTTTAATTTAGATAGGCTCTCAATGAACGGCTACGTGAAGCATGCCGCAAACGACGGATCGCCTTTTCTTTGATCTGACGAACTCTCTCGCGAGTCAACGAAAACCGTGCCCCGATATCCTCCAGGGTAAGGGCCTTCTCATGATTCAACCCGAAATAAAGGCTGATAACCTCGGCCTCTCTCGGTGTCAGAGTATCGAGAGCCTTCTCGATTTCCAGTTTCAGCGATTGATCCAGAAGTTCCTCGTCCGGCGCAGGCTGGTACTCATCCTCAAGGATATCGATCAGAGAATTATCCTCGGAAACCGAAAACGGCGCATCCAGCGACAGATGCGAGTTGGAAATTTTCAGCGTGTCGGAAACTTCACCGGCCGATAAATCAAGCTCCTTGGCGATTTCATCCGGTGAAGGAACTCTTCCCAGACCCTGCTCCAGGGAACTGGAAACCTTGCCGATTTTATGCAACGTTCCGACCCGGTTCAATGGTAACCGGACAATTCGGCTCTGTTCGGCAAGGGCCTGCAATATGGCCTGCCGAATCCACCAGACGGCATAGCTGATAAATTTGAATCCCCGAGTCTCATCAAAACGTTTGGCCGCCTTGATAAGTCCGATATTCCCCTCGTTGATCAAATCAGCCAGCGATAAACCCTGATTCTGATACTGTTTGGCTACGGACACGACGAAGCGGAGATTGGCCTTTGTAAGAGCTTCCAGGGCTTTTTTCGATCCCTGCTTGATTTGTTTGGCCAACCGGACCTCTTCCTGAGCATCGATTAAAGGTGTTTCCCCGATTTCACGGAGATACAAATCGAGCGACCTGTCCTCATCGCGGTACTTTAAAGATTGTTTAGCCACAGTTATCAATATACCTCCTTAAAAGAGCGCTTTCCGATATGCGCCCCCCTTTTTCTATGGCTTAATCGCCTTATACTCAATCGAACCGCGGGGATCCACCAGAAGGAACGGAATCGCCTGATTCCGATCCTTGAGTTTCTCCGCGATTTGCTGCAGGTCGGCCAGATTCTTTACCTCGACATTGTCAACCTGCGTTATCACCGACCCGGGCATAACTCCGGCCACATATGCCTGCGAGCCGCGGGCCACGCGATTTATGAAAACGCCCGGATAATAGTCCGAACCTATCTGGCGGGCGATATTCTCGGTATATGTCAACAACTCCATCCCCAGCCAGGTAACCTGCTGATAGGGATCCTGAAACTGCGAGGCATGGGCTTTTTGATATTCATCCCGGTCGACAATCTCGGCCCGGGTTGTTATCTTTTTTCCGTTGCGAAGCAGCTCGATTTCCGATTCCTTATTTTTCTGGGCCATTGATATCAGTACCGAAAACTGGTCGGAATCGAGAATTTCCTCGCCATTAAACGACAGCAAAATATCTCCGGTCTGAATTCCGGCCACAGCTGCCGGCGAACCCTCGAAAACAGATTGAATAAACACTCCTTTAACGGCATCCAATCCCTGCTGACGGGCCTGAGCTTCATTGACATCGGCCAGATAGACACCCAGCCAGCCCCGGGTGGCCTTACCCGTGGCAATCAGATCGGGAACAATCGCCCGGGCCAGATTGATCGGAATGGCAAAACCTATTCCAACCGAAGCCCCGGTCGGGCTCGAAATAGCGGCATTAACCCCGATCGCCTCACCCTTGATATTCAGCAACGGTCCTCCGGAATTACCCGGGTTAATCGAGGCATCAGTCTGAATATAATCCTGGTAACTCGGCGTTCCATCACCGAAACGAAGATTGCTCCGGCCTTTGGCTGAGATTACCCCGACTGTAACCGTCCGATCCAATCCCTGCTGAGGGAAAGGATTCCCGATTGCAATGGCCCATTCGCCAACCCGGATTTTCGAGGAATTGCCGAAAGATATAGTAGTAATCTTTTCCTGCGGTTCCACCTTCAAAACCGCCAGGTCGGTTTGGGGATCAACCCCGATAATTTTGGCATCATAGCGATAACCCGAGGAAGTTCGCACCTCGACTTTCTGGGCGTTTTTGACCACATGATAATTGGTCAGAACATAACCGTCATCCCGGAAGAAGAAGCCGGAACCGGATGACATAGTCGGTTCCTGGGGAATATTGAAGAAACGCCAGAATAGATCGTCATGGTAGCTGTTGCCGGCGCTCTGCTCGGCAACAATATTGACCACCGCATCCTTCACCCGGTTGACCACTTCGACAAAGGGTGAGGTACTTTCGCCGCTTTCATCCTCGACCACAGGATAGCGCGAGGGCGCCATGGTTGCTTCGGATTTCTTGGTAAAATCAAGATTAGAGGCGACAATTATTCCTGTCACAATACAGACGACAGCGAATAAAACGATGGAAAAATAGCGAAAACCAGTTCCCAAAAGAGACCGCGACCTCTTTTTCAAAACTCATCCTCCAAACAACACAGCTTTTCAAGATACAAACCATTTAACGGTTTGTCAATTAAATTATTGGATTTTATTTACTTGCTTTAATCATTTACCCTCTTATACCAACCCCGATTATTTTTTGTTTCCATTTTTAAATTTAAAAGGCTAAATAACTTCTTGCCCATCAACCCCTTATTATATACGTTAACCGGGGCTGATTTCGGAGAATATAGGCGTAGAATCATTGACTTTTTCATTGCCTTATTTTAGTATGAGGTTTTATTATGAATTATCAACCCGAACGAAAATTAATTGCCGAATTCGGCCGATTTCTGGACCGCAAAGGATTGGTTGCCGGATGCGATGGTAATCTGTCTCTCCGCGTCGAGGAAAACAGGATTCTGGTTACACCATCCGGTTTTTCCAAAGGGCGCTTGTCGGAAAACGATCTTGTCCTGGTGGATTTAGACGGTCGCCCGGTCAACGGGACCGGAAAACCATCCTCCGAGACAGCCATGCATCTGTTTGTTTACGAAAGCCGCCCGGATATCAATGCCTGTTGCCATGCCCATCCGGTCTATGCCACTGCCTTTGCCGTCATCGGAAAAGAGCTCCCCTGGGATATTCTTCCTGAAGTCGTCCTGACGGTTGGACATATTCCGTTGACCAATTTCGCTCCGCCGGGAACGGACGCGGTTCCTCGATCGCTGGAACCTTATATAGCCGACCATGAGGCCTTTCTGCTTAAAAGCCACGGCGTCCTGACCCTGGGAAAAACAATGGAGACGGCTATCAATCGTATGGAAACGGTTGAACATCTGGCCCGAATTGCATATATTGCCGGACAAATGGGAACGCTGAACTCGCTTGACCGGGCTGAGATAAAACGGTTGCAGGGCGTCAGTAAGACTCATTCCGAAAGACCAGATTATGATTAAAAAAGTGATCCTGGATAAGGCGGATCGTCTCTATCATTTCCCGTTCGATATGGAAGATTTCTTTCCGAAAAGGACTATTAAAACCGGGGAACGACGAATCCCGACTCTTGATCTTGGTCATTTTAATTGGCCGCATAAGAATGGAAAGCCTGATTGTGGTAGTAATTTTCTGGCTTCAGCCAGCCCGAATGACATTGCGCGGCTGAAAGAATCCTTATCCGGCTGGCTTAATGGCGAATACCGCATGGCGGTTGACCCCAGGAAAGAAATTTACATCGGTCAGGGTATTCACAGGATTATTTTTGATCTTTACCTGGCCTTTGTGGAGCTTGGCGATATTGTTCTTTGCCCGGAACCAGGAATGCCTTTTTATCGGCGTTTGGCCATTGCGGTCGGTGGCGTCCCGGTAACCTATCCCATCTCGGCTAAATCGAATTATAAACCATCGGCCGTGACGCTATCCTCGAATCTGGGTAAAACCGCTAAAATCCTGATACTGAATAATCCCAACAATCCTTTCGGAACTGTCCTCGATGACACTGAACTGGCCGAAACCATACGCATTGCCTCCAGGCAGAACACCTTCATTATCAATGATGCCGCTTACTGCTCGCTGGCTCCTGAAAAATATCGCCCGCTCCGCTCTCTCCCGGGTGGCGGCAAAGTAAGCTTGGAAATATATTCCATTCCCTTTACTTTCGGTTTGCCGTATCTGCCTTTCGGATTCGCCGTCGGACCATCCGATGTAATCAACGGCTTGGAGACAATCGGGAAAACGCTGGGCGTATCCATTCCGGCCGTCTGGGTGGATCAGGCCATGAAATCAATCGCGGCATATCCATCCGAGGGTCTCAGAGAAATCAAACGTAAAATCGACAATACCCGTCTTGAAGCCGAACAGCTGGTTGAAAAAATGGAATGGAAAGTCATCGGTGAAAAATCATCTCCCTTCCTGTGGATAAAAATCCCCGAACGCAAACAGGCCGCTTCATATGCCGCCGCCATCCTGAGGCGGAAACATATCCTGACGCTGCCGGGGACCGCCTTCGGCGAAACCGGGGAGGGCCACCTGAGGCTATCCCTGACCGCCACTCCCGATGAATACCGCGAGGCCACCGCGCGCCTGATGAGAAAATTGACGATCAAAGCTATCAGTGGAGAAAAATAACATGGATGTTATTCGACTCAATGGAATGGTCTTCTACGGGTACCACGGCGTCTCTGCCGCCGAGAAGGAGACCGGCCGCCGATTCGAGGTTGATTGCGAACTCGAGGTCGATCTGGCCCCGCCCGGTGAATCGGACAGCCTTCAGGATGCGGTCGATTATGTCGCCGTCCATCGGAAAATCAAGGAAATCGTCGAGGGTAAGGCATATTCCCTGATGGAAAGCCTGGCCGCCAATCTGGCCCAGACTATTCTGAATGAATTCCCGATTTATCGTGTAACCTTGCGAATACGCAAAGTGATTCCGCCGATCCAGGGAACTATTGACAATATCGAAATCGAGGTTACCCGGCGTCAGCCTGATACTTCCAAGATTTTGGCCGATAATGAAAATAAATAGTCATTTCGACCATAAGGAGAAAATAATGTCCAGAATAGTTTATCTTGGAGTCGGTTCAAACCTCGGTAACCGTGAGGCCAACCTGCTCAGAGCCTGCCGCCTGATTGCGGAGATGGAAGGCTTTGAACATATTCACTGCTCACCCATCTATATCAGCGAGGCGGTTGATATGGACAGGGATACGCCGGGATTTTTGAATATGGTTATCAAGGGCCAATTCGCGTACAGCGCCCAAGAGCTTTTGACCAATCTGGAAAATATTGAGAAAAAAATCGGGCGTGAAAGCAAGGGCGATTACCAGCCCCGGACTATTGATCTTGACCTCCTTCTGTTCGGCGATGAGATCATCAGAACCGATCGTCTGCAGGTGCCGCATCCGAGGATGACCCGGCGAGCTTTTGTCCTGGTGCCGCTTCTCAACATCGATCCGGATCTGCTTCATCCCGAAAGCGGCCGCAGGCTGGATTCATACCTTAAATCCGGAGAGGCTAAAAGCATTATTATTTACAGGGAAATAGAACAACCTCATGTCCGAACCTAACTATATCGCCCTGGAGGGCGTAATCGGCGCCGGGAAAACCACGCTGGCTCGGATGCTGGCCGAAAAAATTGACGCCGAACTGCTACTTGACGATGCCATGAATAATCCCTTTATCGTCGATTTCTACAAGGAAAAAAACCGTTATGCTTTTTCCGCCCAGTTATATTTTTTGCTAAGCCGCTATCAGCAGCAGCAATCCCTGATCGTCCGTGACCTGTTCGCCCAGAGGATTGTTGCCGATTATACTTTTATCCGCGATCAAATTTTCGCTACTGTCAATCTCAGCAAACGCGAACTCATTCTGTACGAAAGAATCCTGCCCCTTCTCAAGGCCGATATTCCTCCGCCGGATTTGACCATCTATCTTCAAACCTCCACCCCGGTTTTGCTGGAACGGATAAAAAAACGCAATTACGGTTTCGAGCGTTCTATCGATGTTGATTATATCACCGAACTCAACGATGCTTTCAACTACTTCTTTTTTCACTATGATGATTCGCCTCTGCTGGTCGTAAAAACCGATGATATCGACTTTGTTGACAACCGCGATGATTTTGAAAATCTGGTCGAGTTGATTAAAAAGCCGATCACCGGCAAGAAATATTATGTCCCGGCCGGGCATACCATGCCGTAAAATGAGGAAAACATGTCAGCTCATGACGACCGTAATTCCAATGGCAAAATGACCATCCGTACTTTTATCAGGAAAAAGGTTCACGGTGAAAAACTGGCGGTCCTGACCGCTTATGATTATTTCACCGCCCGGTTTCTCGACCGGGCCGGTATCGACTGCATCCTGGTCGGTGATTCGGCCGGGATGGTCATTCACGGCATGACAAGTACCCTGCCGATCACGATGGAAGTCATGCTGGCCCACACCCGCGCCGTCGCCCTCGGCACCAAACAGGCCCTGGTCGTGGCCGATATGCCCTTCCTGTCCTACCAACCGTCATTCGAAATCGCTATTACCAACGCCGGTCGATTTTTAAAAGAAGCCAACGCCGAGGCGGTCAAACTTGAAGGCGGGACGGAGATGGCCCCGACTGTTAAAAGAATTGTCGAATGCGGTATCCCGGTTATGGGGCATATCGGCCTGACGCCGCAGTCTATTCATGCTTTCGGCGGTCATCGGGTCCAGGGCCGCAAAGAAAAATCGAAGCAGTACCTTCTCGAATCGGCCCAGGCTCTTGAAGAGGCCGGAGCTTTCTCCATTGTTCTGGAACTGGTCCAAACCGCCACCGCTACCGAAATAACCCGGAATATCAACATCCCCACCATCGGGATCGGGTCCGGGATTGGATGTGACGGCCAGGTCCTGGTGGTCAATGATATTCTGGGGCTTTACGATATCTTTAAACCGAAATTCGTCCGTCGTTATGTCGACCTTCCCCCACTTATCGAACAGGCCGCCCGCGATTTTATTAAAGACGTAAAATCCGGCAATTACCCGTCTTCGGATGAGTCTTTCGAGTAGGCATTAAAGGCTTATCAATTCCACTGATTTTAAATTCCGCCTGTTTCAGTAATATTTTCCAGCAAAAATCCTCATCCGGGAACTTTTAAAACCGCGTATCGGTTCCATATACTGGATCAGTACGATCCAATTATTTAAGTGCCCGGAGGTGTTTGAAATGAAATCAAATTCAGATCTTGAAATAAAAACCTGGCAGGGTTTAGTCAGTATTGCCATGATCTCCCTGCTCTACTTTATGCCGGTTTTACTTCACTGATTGTCGGAACAGATTCTCTAAATCCCCGAAACTTATCGGGGATTTTTAATTGTTGTCATTTACCTTTTTTGTCTTGATTTCCATCCCGCTCCCGGTTAAACGACATCAAAAGCCTTAACCCGGATGAATAATAATTTACAAGGCGAATTTTATCATTTTCGGTTTAACCAGGCGCTCGAAATCGGCATATTGCATTATTAAGACTTCGGTCTGCGAGCAGGCATTAAAGGCTATCATCTTGTGCCCGGTCAATTTTTCGGCCACATAGACACCGAGACCGTAAAGATTCCCAAACGGCGGCATGGCACCCAGTTCGCAGTCGGGAAACATATCGCGGAATTCCGATTCGCGGGCCATTTGGACATCATCGCATCCAACCGTATCCCGGAGCATTTCGAAGTCGACCATATTGGCGGCCGGCAAAACCGCCATAGCCATTTTACCCTCCACTTTGACCATTACCGTCTTGACCATCTCCCCGCCCGGTATATGCGCCAGAGAGGCGATAGCCTGGGCCGTGAAGGCGGGCGGATGTTTTTTAATTTCATAATTGACCCGGTTTTGGTCAGGAAATTCCAGAAGTCGTCGGATCGGCATAACAACCTCCCTGGATTGGTTATGAAACAGAAATTTGGGAAAAAACCACTTTGGTCGTTTCAATCGACCGCGGAAATGGAATCTATTTAAAAAGAAATGGTAATTCTCTGATATCAAAGACGCGGATATGTCTATTTTGTCAAAATGGCCAGGATATCATTAGACAAATAGTCCCGGTTATAACGAGTAACCTCAAATATGGCAACATCCTCGCGGGCCTTAATCTTTTCGGCCAATCCACCCCCATTAAGAGCCACAGTGGCAATTACCAGACGGTTTGAATCCATCAAATTCAGAATTAAGCGGCGGAATTTTGCCGAGAAACACTCCATTTTCCCGATCTCATCAATCACGACCGGAGCTTCAGATGAATGGTCAAAATCGATTTCATCGAGAAATAGATCAAAAGACTCGACATCGACTCCATATTTTCCGACACGATATTGACTTTCGATGTTGATATGCGATAGAATTTTCACCCCCCCCTGTAAACTAATCAATTCAAAACCGACCCGTCGCCCATTCTCCCTGATTTCCGAGGTGTAAAAGCCGACTGGCCGAAGCGCTTCCAACTGCCTGGCCAGAGTATTAATCAGGGTTGTTTTACCCACCCCGGGAATACCCGTAATAAGACAATGCCTTTTACCCAATTTCATATGCCCGCGCCATTTATTATCGTTTTTAAGAAATAAATATTATTGTCAATGAATAATATGAAACAATCTTGACCCCCGCACCAATTTAATATAAGGACAAAATAGCCCTTTTTGCAAGCCTTTTTACCCTGTTCGAGATATTATCGAACCGGGATCAATTGTTAATAATTTTGGTTGAGCTTGTATAAATCAATATGTAAGTTGAGACTTATAGAATTGGCGGCATTTATATGGATTTGAATTTGAAAAACAAATTTATTCAGAAATGGGAAAAGTACTTTCCGGACGCCGAATACCCTCTCGTTTTCTATTATACCGATGATAAATCACGGGGCACACCGATCGAATCGAATGAAAAATGGCATTGCCTGATCGGGGACTTGAATCGCGTTCGAAATGGCCGAAATGCCATTTTCGAAAGTGCCACCATCGGCTGTTCCGGGGCACGGGAAAATCTTGGGTATCCGGTCGAGGAGCGTCTGGATTTTGAGTATTTTTTATCATGCGGGCGAGCGGGCGAAATCGAGGGTATCCGTCACAAAAAAAACCCGGAGCTGGTCAGAAAAATGCAGGCGGCCCGTCCGGCCTTTAAGGCCCCGGACAAATATATCGTATTTAAACGCTGGGATAATCTGGACCGGGATGATCACCCCGTCTCCGCCATATTCTTCGCCGCGCCGGATACGCTGGCCGGGCTGTTCAGTCTGGCCAACTTCGATGAGGTCGATCTTCAGGCCGTCATAACACCTTCATGCGCCGGGTGCGCTTCGATTGTCGCCTACCCCTATCTGGAATATCAATCAACGCACCCCCGGTCGGTTATCGGGATGTTTGACATTTCGGCCAGACCCTATGTAGATCCCTGTCATTTAACTTTTTCGGTTTCACTAACCAAATTGGTTGTTATGATCGATAATATGGATGAGAGTTTTTTGATTACCGATAGATGGGAAAAGATCGCCGGGCGCATGCGTCGCAACAGAATTGAATAAGAACAAGGTTTATGACCTCGGGCTATAAATAATGTTATTTTTTCTAAGTAATATATGTTTATATACCGTTATAGACATATAGGAGGATGGAATAAATGGGTCGCCGCAAAAATACTGTCAGCTATATATTTTTAGCTGTCGGTCTGATGATGGTTCTGGGCTGGGGATGCTCCGGAAAAAGCGATAAAATCCCCATTACGACTTCATCCCCGGAGGCCCGCCAGGACTACATAAAAGGACGAGATCTGGGTGAACGACTTCGGGCTCTCGAGGCGACCGACTATCTGAATAAGGCGATTGAGAAAGATCCTAATTTCGCAATGGCATACCTGAACCTCGCCTATCTTCAATCCAGCGTCAAGGGTTATTATGACATGTTCGAGAAAGCATACGCCCTGCGAAACCAGATTTCCGAAGGCGAGCAGTTGATGTTGCATGCCGCCCGGGCCGGGAATAACGCCGATCCCATGAAACAACTGGAATATCTGCAGCAACTGGTGGCCGAATATCCCAACGATGAACGGGCTCATAATATACTGGGAACCTACTGGTACGGCCAGCAGGAATTTCAAAAGGCTATCTCCGAGCTTGAAAGAGCCATTAATATCAACGATGAATTTTCGCCGGCCTATAATATGCTAGGCTATTGCTACCGTTATCTTGGTCAGTACGATAAGGCGGAAGAAGCCTTTATCAAATACATCGAATTGATCCCCGATGATCCTAATCCCTATGATTCCTATGCCGAATTAAGACTCAAAATGGGTGAGTACGGTCAGTCTATCGAAACCTATTATGAAGCTTTGGATATCGACCCAAATTTCGTCCCCTCGCATATCGGAATTGCCACTAACCTGAATTACCTCGGCAAACACAAGTCCGCCCGGGAACAGCTCCAGGAGTTATATGATATCGCCCGCGATGATGGACAACGTCGAACAGCTCTTCAAGCTATGGTTATCTCTTATGTCGACGAGGGAAAAATGGACCAGGCACTGCTTACCATGGACCAGCAGTACAACCTTTCGGAAAGGATGAATGACATTACGGCCATGACCAATGACCTAGCGATTATGTCCCGAATACTGCTGGAGATGAATCAGAGCGACAGGGCCAGAGTCATGATCGACAGCAGCCACAACCTCTTTGTCAATTCCGACTTGCCGGATGAATTAAAAGCCAATTCCGAACGAAATTACCTTTATTTTTATGCCCGTATTGCCATCAAACGCGGCGATTTTGCCGAAGCTGGCAGAATCATCCAGGAATTCAAAACCCGGGTCGAGGAAGCCAATAATCCCTACCAGACCAGACAAATCCATGAACTGGCTGGAATGCTGGCTCTGGAGCAGGCCGACTATAGTACAGCCCTGACCGAATTTTCTCAGGCCGATCAGCAGTCCCCGTACCTGTTTTACCTGATGGGAAAGGCTTGTGAGGGCAATGGAGATATGACCGAAGCTCTGGATTGGTATGAAAAAGTTGCCTACTTCAACGATCTTAATAGTCTCAGTTATTCCTTTATCCGGCAGGCCGCGATCAAAAAATTGCCGCGTGACAGACGGCGGTAATTGTTTCTATTAATACCCGTTTTTTCGCTGAATAAAATTTCTCCAAACCGGCATTATTCGCTTGTCATTGGTATTTCAATTGTTTACCATGACTCCGTAATTATCCAACATCAATAATATTTCTATGTGAGGCACTCATGAAAAAGCTCATGGCAATTGCTGCAGTTTCATTGACTCTATTTTTAACGGGGTGTGATGATGATTCGGGGACCAATGATGACGGTGCTGCCGTTATTCTCCCTCTGGTAACTGATAATATCTGGCACGGCACTTATACAATCTACGACAGTGAAGGGACACCATCAGCCCCCGTTTATTACAGCTTCCGGATCGATGATGATACTACGGTCGAGGTGTTGGGCGATGACCAGATCTGGTTCAAGATGGAGCGAACCCTCGGGACATATTCATATGTTGCCGATGATCTTTACCGCAATCAGGCCAACGGGTTATGGATGTGGGAAAAATATGACGAAAGCGGTACCGAACCAAATCTTTGGGCCAAATACAAGGCAACCGCTGGAGATATTTATTTAACCGGATCGGAATCTGCTGATTCGGCAGCCGTGGTATCCATTTCGGCCAGTGTTTCGGTGCCCGCCGGAAATTTCACCTGCTATCGTTATAAGATTGTCAGCCACTCGCTTACCGGTCGCAACGAAGAATACTGGTGGCTGGCCGCTGATCACGGCTTTATAAAATATCAGGAGTATTACAAGCCCGAGGGTGATCCCCAGTATCTGCAATCCGAATGGGAACTTGACAGTCTGGATTTGAATTAATTTCCGGTCTTCAAAATAATAAGCCCGCTGCTTAGGGCGGGCTTATTTATGATAATCTGACGAGTTTACCAGTTTTTGACTTCTCTTAATTTTTTAATCTGGCTGAGATGGTTTTCGCCGTGACCGGAATAAATTTCCAGCAGGCGTATCATCGTCACTTCGCCGATTTCGGGGTGGCTGGCCGATCGAGACCAGTCTTTTTCGCTCAGGGATTCCATTAACTCGCACCAGCGTAAATGGAGTCCGGTCAATATCAGAAGCGAGGATTGCACGTTGATTTGCCGAGCGTCGATCGTTTCCGTCCAGCGGTCCTGATCGTAGGTTTTAAGAACCGGATTATCTTCAGTCAGAATCAGTTTCATCCTGGCAAAGGCATTAAGATGGGCATCGGCAAGATGATGGACGACCTGACGGACTGTCCACTTGCCGTCACCGTACGGCGTGTCGAGTTGCTCATCATCAAGATCGCAAACCGTCCGGGCCAGAACCTGGGGCAGGGTTCTGATTTTTTCGATCATTTTATTTCTCTCGTCGACCGACCGCATATTATTCCCTCCGGGTCCTTATCCGGCTGTTTTTTTGATCGTATCGAGGAGAGTCCCATCGCGCCATTCAATCACATGAACCGCCTCATCGCCGATTTCCGCCGTCGGCGGAATCGTCCCGAACTCATGGGCTTTATCCTGCGCCTTCTGATGCAATTGCTCAATATCCAGAAGTTTCACCCCGAAATCCGCGGCCCGTTCCAGAATGGCTTCTTTATAACTGCTTCGGCTTTTCGGATTAACCGCGGCATAATCCTCGGTGACCACGACATCAATGACCTCACCAGGGGTGGTCCGGGTATATACTTTATCAACCACCTTAGGAAAACCTTTTCCGTCCTTACCCGTGGCCAGCGGCATGAAAATAATCGTCAGATCGGCCCCGGCCGCGACATCCTGCCCGCCTCCGATTCCTCCGATTATCCGTCCCCCGGCACAGACCGTATTCAGGTTGAACTCCAGATCGACTTCGAGGGTCGACAGAACCGCCAAATCCAGCAGGTTAACTGCCGCTTCCTTATTGGCCACCGAAGCATAATAGGCGGTCGTGATTTCGTGATGATGATGATTTGTCAGAAGTGATTCGAACATTCTGGGACTGGGCTCGAAGAGCTGGCCATGCATAAGCTGGTGGAGCGTTCCCTCATCAAGCATATCGACGTGCAACGAGGTTACTCCGCCGATAGAAAAATTGGCCCGGATATTCATCTCCTTGAGCATACTCCGGATATTTTCCAGGATAAGAAGCCCGGCCCCGCTCCCGACCTGAAAACTGAAATCATTCTTCACCACTCCGGCGGCTTTGATAACCCGGGTGATATTGTCCGCCACCCTGGCGTTGAAAGGATTGGTGCGGGCTTTGTTCATATCAAGCGTCCCGGATCCGATTCCGCTATTTAAACCGGGGGTATCGACTTTTACCACGAAATCCACCTGTTCCATGGAAATCGGAGTGGGCATGACTACCGTCGGACTGATTGTCCCGGCCAACAAACAAACATATTCGGCGTACTCGGCATCGGCCGAGAAAAGACCAACGGGACCGCAAAGATGTTCCGGTTTACCGAGAAGTCCGTTGGCATTGCCATAAGCATCGGCAATTGGTACCGGTCCGAAGGCCACTTTGACCGTCACCTCGCCGGTCTGGAGTTTTCTCACCCGGTTGCCATGTGAAAAACCTACTCCCACCCAGGGCAGTAATTCACCATTGACAACATGATTTCCCAATTTCCGGTAGGCATTGCCGTACAGCCCACCGATAACTCCCTCCTGGACGGCCTCGATTAACCAGGGATCGACATTGTCAAAAAAAGCATTGCCGTAAACTTTAATATTCTTTTTCCCCGTTTTCCTTAGGGTATCGACCACCAGCTTCAAGCCGCAGTCGCCGGTCCGGTAATAATGCGGGTAAGATATGGTATCGCCATCGGCGATCACCTCCATCACTTCCTCCAGGGAGACCACTTTATTTTTCCGATGCGGTATTTTTCTGGTGATGGTTCTTCCCACCAGCCGGCCGGAATAATCCCTATCGCTGAAAGCTGAAACGAATGGTTCGTATTTTATTCCATTATATTTCATTTTTGACTCCTCAGAATTTTATACCGTGAAAGATTATACACCGGCAATGAAAATGTCAAGAACCCGATTAATTTAATAAATTTCGGAACTTTTCGTCGATTCGCCGGTAGGAAATTGAAAAGAACATTCTGTTTCTCCTTAAAGTTGCCAACGGCGGGAATCGGAAACGATTCCCGTATTTTTTTATTCCGGCATGTTGAATTCCTGATATTGACATATTCTGAGGATCAGCATTATATTCTAAACAGCTACTTGGGCAAGATTAAACATATAAAAGGGAAACATATGGATCTCCACATGATCAATCGCCGGCTTTTAATTGTCGTGGCGGTAATTTTGATCGCAGGTTGCTCCGATGATAAGACGACCGGACCGGAAATGTCGGATATTGCCGCCCCGCTGGTTGTAAAGGTTGTCTATCCTTATGGACCAATGTCGAAATGCGGCAACTATTTTGCCGGGCAGGCGGCCGAATATATTTCAGCCGCCACCGATTATCTCGAAGTTTTCGACCCCCCTGATATGGCCGGATGTGTCAGTGCGGGAATCCGGGCCGATGATTCCGTTTCATATTCCTGGGAAATCGTTGATATTACCGTGACCATGGACCGCAAAGAGACCTCCGCCGGATATCACTGGTGGATTTTTTATGATGGAACCGATGGTGATATCATCTATAACGACTGCAAAATCATTGAAGCAGAACAGGCGGCCGATGAATCGGAGGGGTGGATGGAGCTTTATACCGATTTTTCGGGTAATGATACCACTCACTGGGAATGGACCAAAAACGATGACGGCGATATAACCATGAATATGAACTGGTTTGATAATGACCTTAATACTTATGAACTCGAGGCCGTATTTCGGTCTGGAGGAGACGGATATGCCCAGCATTCGCGGAACGGCACTCCGGTCTGGAAAGTGACCTGGATTAAATCCGGATCGGAATCATCCGGGGAATGGTTTGATTATATCAGCCAGCCGAATATATCAGGGACCTGGACTTACTGAGTCAAGGTTTCTTTAGGTCACATTAGTGATATACCAAGCAAGCCTTTTTCATGGAAACCGCCCATCAATCGGGAGTATAAAAATTGATGAAAATAATTTTTTTGAAAATAGTCCTGCTGGTCCTGATAATGACTGTCTCCTGCGGCGATGACGGCACGGGAAGTGAAGGGACTGTTATCTGGCCGCTGACGGTCGGTTATCGGTGGGTCGGGACCATGAATGAGTATGATCCCTACGGCGTTCTGGTAAATTCCTACCAGTATGAATTTCATGTGAGGAATACGAACACAATCAGCAATAAAACCTGGTATGTGCTGGAAACGGTCGCCCTTGATGATACTGTCACTTACCCCCAATTCTTGGCCAATCAGGATGATGGGATCTGGGCCTACTACTTCGCAACCGAGAAATCCGCCTCGGCGGTATCTTCATCGCTCTGGCTTGAATATCCGGCCACCGTCGATGATTCCTATCTGACAGGCGCCGATCAGAATATTACCGCCCGGGTAGCTTCCACCGATGCCATTGTCACTCTCACCAGCGGCGACTATTCCTGCCATGTCTATACTATGACTCCCCAGGTTAGTTTTCCGACGGTCGAGACTTTTTACCTGGTTCCCGACCTCGGTCCGGTCAAATTGGCAACTTATGCCCCCGGGCCGGATGATACACCGTACCTGTCGCGTCTCTGGTTATTAGATTATTCGGGCATGTCGCAATAATCGGACCTTTCGTCAGACTGATCCCAAAAAAGGCTTGTCCGTTATTGACAATATGGATAATATTCTATAAGAAAATTCTTGAACCCGGAATAAAATTTTCGGTTATATATCAAAACATTCATTTGAGAGGCCAATATGAATCCTAAAATGACGAAGACTATTTCAATAGCCCTGGTATTGATGTTACTGACTATTTCATGCGCCACCGTTCCGATAACCGGTCGGAAGGGACTGAATTTAATTCCCAGTTCGAGTATTAATTCCCTGAGTTTTCAGCAATATTCCGATTTCCTGTCGGCCAATAAACTGAGCACTGATCAGGAGAAAACCGTGATGGTGAAACGGGTTGGGACAAATATCCAGCAGGCCGTCGAAAAATATTTTTCGGACAATAACATGACCGGTTACCTTGATGGTTATGAATGGGAATTCAATCTGGTCGAGGATTCCCAGATCAACGCCTGGTGTATGCCGGGCGGTAAGGTGGTGGTTTATACCGGGATTCTTCCGGTCACCAAAAATGAAACCGGTCTGGCGGTGGTTTTAGGCCATGAAATCGCCCATGCCGTGGCCAATCACGGCAACGAACGGATGAGCCAGGGATTGCTTGTCAATTTCGGCGGAATGGCCCTCTCCAAAGCTCTCGAATCCAAACCCGAAGAAACCCAACAACTGGCCCAGATGGCTTTTGGAATCGGTGCCAATGTCGGGGTTCTACTCCCATACAGCCGTTTGCATGAAAGCGAGGCTGATCATCTTGGTTTGATTTTCATGGCCATGGCCGGTTATGATCCCCGTGAAGCGGTGACGTTCTGGGAAAGGATGGCCGCCGACAATTCTGGTTCAACGCCGGAATTACTGAGGACCCATCCATCCGATGAAAAACGAATCGAAGACATAAAGAAAATTATGCCGGAAGCCATGGAATATTATAATAAACGCTGACCGGCAATAATCAGTTTGGACTCCATAATACGAGCCGCTGTCCGCAAATGCAGGGCGACGGCTTTTATATTGCCTCCTCGGGCATCGTCAGTTATTATTTATTATCGCTTTCCGAAGGAGACTTTAACATGATCATATCAACTATAATTCTTACAATTATACTGATGTCGAGTTTCAATCAGGCCCGATCCGAGAAAATCACTTTCAATGATCTCTATTCCTTTCCCCAATTCGGTGACCTTCGCTTTTCACCCGATGGCCGCCGGATTGCAGTGGAAGTGACAACCTATGATACCTCTGATGATTCCTCGGTCGATCGCATCTGGACAATCTCCATTGATGATGCCAAACCGCACCGGATAACTAACGGCCCCACCGGAGAATGGCGGCCGCGCTGGTCACCGGATGGAAAATATCTGGCCTTCGAATCCGACCGTGAGGGTGAAGTCCAGATATGGCTTCTTCCGCTTGATGGCGGCGAAGCGCATCCCCTGACATCGCTGGCCACCGGAGCAAGGGGCCCGGAATGGGCGCCCGGTTCGGACAAGATTGTCTTCTATTCGAGAGTCTTTCCCGACTGCCTCTCCGATAGTTGCAACCGAAGCCGCCTGGAAGAAATCGACCGCAATCCGATCAGCGCCAAAATCTTCGATCATTTATTGTTCCGGCATTACTGCTTCTGGAACGATGGGCGTACTAACCGCCTTTTCACAGTCGACACTTCCGGCCAGATCACCCCGGTAACCGATCCGGATTATGATGCCCCGGCTGCTCTTCTGGGCGGAAATCTCGATTATGGTTTTTCTCCCGATGGACAGGAAATCTGTTATGTCGCCAATACCGATTCTATCCCGGCTCTTGGCACCAACAACGACCTGTTTGTCATTCCATCCGGAGGGGGAAAAAGCAAGCGGATTACACCCGAACAGGGGCAGGATTGTAATCCTCGGTACTCGCCCGATGGCCGTTATATCGCCTATCTGGAGCAGGCCCGGCCGGGCTATGAATCGGATCAGTCCGACCTGGTTCTCTATGATCGAGAAAACGGGAAAAAATTCAACCTGACTTCGGAGTATGATCGTTCAGTCGGAAATTTCCTGTGGAGTCCCGATGGAAGATTCATCTACTTCCAGGCGATTGAGCATGGTTTTTCTATGATATGGAGAATTGACACGGCAAACCGATCAATCGAAAAATTGCTTTATGATGCCTGCTATCGGGGGATGGATATCTCCCCCGATGGCCGCTTTCTGGCGGTTGGCCGCTCTCTCTCAAATAAACCTTATGAAATTTATTTGTACGAAATCGACACCGGGAAATTAAAACAGCTTTCCCATTTCTCTGATGAATTGACCGCCCGGGTAGATATGCGTCCAGCTGAGGAATTCTGGTTTAAAGGTTTTATGGGCGATTCGGTACGTGGATTTTTGACTCTTCCGCCCGATTTCGACAGTCATATCAAATATCCGCTGGTTCTCCTTATTCATGGTGGTCCGCAATGGTGCTGGCTGGGAGATTTTAATTATTACGGCTGGAACACTCAGTTGATGGCGGCCCACGGTTATGCTGTCGCCCAGATCGACCCCCACGGATCGGTCGGTTATGGACAAGAATTCAAAGAATATGTGTCCGGCAACTGGGGTAAGGGGGATTATGAGGATTTAATGATCGGAGTAGATTATCTTCTGGAAAAAAAACCGTTCCTCGACTCCACCCGCATGGCCGCCCTGGGCCGATCTTACGGCGGTTTCATGACCAACTGGATCTGCGGCCACACCGACCGATTCCAATGCCTGATTACGGTCGACGGCATCTTCAGCCAGATCAGCAGCTATTTCTCAGCTGACGAACTCTGGTTCCCAGAATGGGAATTCAAGGGAACGCCCTGGACCAACCGGGTCGAATACGAGCGGGCTTCGCCATCAACCTATCTTAAAAATTTCAGCACTCCGACCATGATTATCCACGGGCAGATGGATTATCGGGTCGATGTTTCCGAGGCATTTCAGATGTTTACGGCTCTTCAAAGACGAGGAATCCCTTCGGAATTGCTCTATTTCCCCGATGAGGGGCACGCTGTGGGCAAAATAAAAAACCACCGGTATGTCTATGAAAAGCAATTTGAATGGCTGGAAAGATGGCTGAAATAAGCAATCGGTTAGATTTAAAGATTATCGAAGGAAATAAATCGCCAGAAACGTAGCAATGATTAAAACCGAGGCGGAAACGGCGATAATGATTTTCTGTTTCTTATCGAGTCCCTTTTTAACCGGCTGAATTGGGCGACGGCGTTTATTGGTATCCACCAGATTCTTTTGAAGCTGATCCCAGTCAGTCAGAAATTCATCGATCGAGCGATACCTTTTGGCGATTCTGATAGCCAGCATTTTCTGAAGAATCGTGTCCATTCCCCGGGGCATCGATTCCTTATCGCGCCCCAGAAATAAATTACTCTGACGATCATAAACCGGATTCTTGCCGAACAGCATCTGGTGCAGAATAACTCCCAGGCTGAAAACATCACCATGTTTGCTGATCTGTTTTTCCGGAGGGGCATACCAGTTCTTTTCCATCAGGTCGTAATGAGGTGGTAGACCAAAATCGGTAACCCGGACTTCCTCATCGCCGGTAAAAAGGATGTTGGAGGGACGCAAATTGCCGTGAATAATACCATTTTTGGCGGCAAATTCGAGAGCATCGGCCACCGCCACGATTATCCTCATGGCGTCCTTGAAAGAATATGGTTTAACCATCCGGTCGGCCAGAGAACCGCCGGGAGCATATTCCATAACCGCCACCATCCGCCGTTCATCGCCCCCGGCGCCGAAAATATGAATGATGTTTTTATGCTTCAGGCTCGAGAGCAAACGGGCCTCTTTGAGACCTTTGCCACTCCGGGCGTTTTTCTTGATAATAAATAAATCCCGGGATTCCTTGTTCTCCACCAGCATCGTTGAACTGTATTTACTTTCCTTAAGCGTATCCAGAAACTGGCATTTGCCGATAAAGGAATCAACCCCGACAAATCCATTTCGCGGTGTTTTTCCGGCCTTGATACTTCCGGAAATGACATTGAGAATATCATTTTTAAGTTCGACCGCTTTTTGGTACCGATCCCGCGGATCCTGGGCCAAACACTTTTTTATAATATCATCGAACTTCCCCGAAATCTGCGGATTGAGTTCGCCGGGCAGTTTAAAATGGCCGGATGGCCGCTGACCGGTCAGGATTTCATAAATAATAATGCCGACCGGATAAAGGTCGGCGGCGGGAGTCACATGGGCCGATGATATTTTCTGCTCCGGCGACATGTAAGCAAATGTCCCCATGACAACATCGGAACTGGTCATCTCATGGTCGGGTTTATGGACAATATGGGCGATCCCGAAATCCGCCACCTGGGCGTTACCCTGCTTATCCACCAGGATATTGGCCGGCTTGATATCCCGATGAATAACCCCGTTTTTATGAGCATAATCGAGGGCCTTGAGAACCATGATTATGACTTCCAGTTTCTCTTTGATGGAGTACTTTTCGGAATTAATAAGGTCTTTGAATGATACCCCATCGACAAATTCCATGATGAAATAGTAACGGCCGTCAGTCTCCCCTTTATCTATAACATGAACGATGTTGGGATGGTTGAGATGCGCAATGGTAACCGACTCCTGGTCGAACCGTTTGACTATATCGGGATCGCTGATCAGGTTCGGAAAGAGGATTTTTATGGCTACGTATCGATTAAGAGAAATCTGGCGGGCCTTGAAAATTTCAGCTATGCCCCCCTGTCCGATTTTGGAGATAATTTCGTAATCCTTAATCTCCGGGACTTCTATATTTTTCGTATCCTGCAACATATCAATAAAATCGAGGATAACCCCAACATCAGGGCTATCCTCCTTATTAATCGGCAGGGAAGGACAAAAGATTTATTTCAAAAGCAGCATCTTTCTGGTCAGATTCTGCTTACCGGTCGAAATCCTGTAAAAGTACACCCCGCTGGGCACATCGCCGGCATTCCAGACAAGCTCGTGATGACCGGCCGGGAATTCTTCATCGGCCAGGATCGAAACACTCTGTCCCAGCAAATTGAAAATCTCCAGTCTGACAGTTGCCTTCTCGGGCAGGCTGAAGGAAATGGATGTGGTCGGATTAAACGGATTGGGATAATTCTGATTTAACTCAAAAGCCACCGGCAACAGGTTGTCGGACTCATCGCCTACGCCGGTTGGTCGCCGAATTTCAATGGTCCCGGCCGCGAAAGTGGTGCCCAGAGCTGACTCACCACTGCCATCGGAAATTTCCGAACGAATCCATCTGCTGATCGCCGCCCCGGAATAACTCAAGACTTCTTGATGGTAAATCGAATCGATGGCAACGGATGTTTCCGGGGCATCGTCGGACGCGGTAAAATACAGGGTGGCAACCAACCCGGAATCATCGGAGAAAGTTGCCAGAGGATTAATTGCGGTCGGTTCATAGGCAATTGTCACCTGGCCATCATCAACTCGATAATATCCATCCATTCCGGAACTTATCATAGAACCATCGAAATCGACATAAGTGCAGGTCAGATACTGATTGTCGAATTTAAGGGGGAGCCGGAGTGAAGTCAGATCCAATTCATTTCCCGCCAGCCATACTTTTACTGTAAAAGATTCCCCGGCCATGACGCTTTTACTTTCGACTATAATATCGCCGGCAAAAACTGCCGCTCCTGAAGAAACGGCGGCAAATATGCAGGTTAGTGCCGTAAGTGTGAAAATCGTTAACTTTCCTTTCATACTTATCAATCCTTTCCCGGCCCGATTGACGGGCATATGTTGTTATTATTCATATTTATAACCGGCCTTCGCCGGTATTTTCACACGTCTAAAGTGCAAAGCCGGTGCCGCAACCGGGGTTATAAACCGCCACCGGAACAATGAAAAATAGAGATGTTCGGATTTTGAACAGATCGGTCTTAAGATTGATTGAATTACCGCGGCTCGGGATCGTGATTTCGGGACTGACCGCCCTTTATAATATTATGACTCAATTCGGCGGCCTCTTTTGCCACAAAGAAACTTGTCTTCGGGCCAATATTGCCTTAATTTGAGTATATATATATGGAAAATATTTTTTTCGAAAGGAGTTCTCGATATGGCCAGAGTGGCAATTATCGGATGCAAAAGAATTCAGTATCAGTTATGTATCGCCTGTGAAAAATGCTTAAAAGCATTAGGCAAAAAAGAGGGTGAATTTGCCGCCTACGATGATGACGTGGAGTTGATCGCATTGGGCAACTGCGGCGATTGCCCGGGATTAATTATGCCCAAAATAACCTTGATGAACGAAATCGCCCGAAGCCTCGATCGAGATTACGATACCATCCACCTGGGTACCTGCGTTATGAAAGCCCAAAAAACCGGACAATGCCCGCTTGACCTGGATAAAATAAAAAAACTGGTCAAAGAAAATTTCGGTAAGGAACTAATCCTGGGAACCCATGATTACTGATTTTTAACTTATATCAATCATTTTTATTCGTATTTATCTGATAATTAGTCAATGTGTAAATTTTCAGAGGAGAATTATGCTGCCGACAGAAATAAAGAAAGATATCCACTGGGTCGGTGTCGTCGATTGGGATCTGCGTGATTTTCACGGCTATTCGACCGAAAAAGGATCCACTTACAATGCCTACCTGGTCAAAGGAACTTCTAAAACCGTCCTGTTCGATACCGTCAATGCCAAATTCACCGGGGAATTTATCGAAAATCTCCGCGAGGTTATTGAGCCGGGGAAAATCGATTATATCGTCTGCAACCACGCCGAGATGGATCATACCGGATCATTGGCGGAAATTATCGACCTTGTCCATCCGGAAAAAATCATCTGCAACAAAATCTGCCAGGATGCCCTGCTGGCTCACTACAACCGATCCGACTGGCCGTTTGAAATAATCAAGGAGGGAGATGGTCTTGATCTGGGCGGACGGACGGTACAGTTTTTCGGTTCTCCCATGATACATTGGCCGGAAAGCATGGTATCTTATATACCCGAAGAAAGACTGCTTATCTCCAATGATATTTTCGGCCAGCACTGGGCCACCAGCGAAAGGTTTGACGATCAGGTCAACCAGGGTGAATTATTCTGGCAGTCGGCCAAATATTATGCCAATATTTTCATGCCGACTTCACCGTCCGTGGCTAAATTCCTGGCCAAACTGGAGACCAATAAACTGGAGCCGGATATGATTGCCCCGGACCATGGACTTATCTGGCGTCGGGGGATTCCCGAGATCATGAAAGCCTATCATTCATGGTCAGACGGGCAAACCATTCCCAAGGCACTGGTGGTTTATGATACCATGTGGGGAAGTACCGCCCGGATGGCTCGCGCCATTGGCCGGGGATTATCCGGCAACGGGATAAGTGTCAGGTTGTTCGACCTTCATTATAACCATCGTAGTGATATTGCCACCGAGATGCTCGATGCCCGCGCTATAATCATCGGGTCTCCCATTATCAATAATCATATCCTGCCCAAAATGGCTGATCTGCTCTCCTATCTGCAGGGTCTTAAACCGATGAATAAAATCGGAGCTTCATTCGGTTCCTATGGCTGGAAGAACATGATCACCAAAATGCTTAACGAGCAGCTCGAGAAAATGAAAGTGACGCTGGTCGATGAGGGCGTTTCCTCGAAATACGTTCCCTCACAGGAAATCCTGGGGCAGTGTTTCGAGCTGGGGCGTAAAGTCCGCATGGTTGTTTTAGAGGGCTGATTCAATCACTGATAAATAAAAAAAGCCGGGAGAATTGATTCCGGCTTTTTTAGCGGGTATTATTTCATGAAAAAATCAGTCTTTCCACTTTTCATTATCAACTTCACATAGAACCGATTCCAAGTCGTTGAAAACGATCTTTTTCGGTTTCAGAGGCAAAGGCGGCAGAGCAAAATCCATTGTCGGCCCGGTAATCATATACCGTACCCGAGCTGTCCGGCCCTCGCCGAAATCGATAAACAGCGGCACATACATGATAAAATCATCCGGGACATTCTCCTGACGCACCCGGCAACTGACCAGATACTTCTTTCCCCCATCATCTTCCACCTCGTCCACTTTATAAGAAAAATTATATTTCGGGATATGGATATCATATATCCACTGGTTGAAAAACCAATCCAGATTTTCGCCCGCATGTTTCTCCGCTATAACCCGGAAATCATCAACGGTGGCCGCCTTGCCCTCGTAAGTGTGATAGAAATCGCGCAAGAGCCCCATAAAGACATCTTCATTCATCGTTTTCAAATCAATCAACATATTCCGCAGCATATGCAGGACCCAGGCTCCCTTATCATAGCACATCAGGTTATATCCATCTGGGCGCTCGGAACTTGAAGCCCGCGTCCCAAGGCCAATCGGCCCGGCAAAACGATCATCATCGATTTTGCGCTTGTGCTCATTGATAATCTCCCTGCGGGTTTCCTTCAGATGGTCAAAAAACAGTTTGTTATCCTTATATACCAATTGCAGGTACCAGAGACTGAAATATTCGGCAAATCCCTCGCTTAACCACTTATCCCGATAACTTTCATAATCGACCCCGATTCCCCACCATTGATGGGCAACTTCATGCGCCCTTAGCATTTTGGCGTAACCCATTCTATCCGTCCGTTGAAAATTAAATAAAGACAGATGGATCAATCCCGGAAAGGCCTCTCCGCCCAAGTCACTCAGTTCAGTGGCATCAAAGTGATCCACCGGGGAAGCATCCAATACAGCCTGATAAAAAGCCAGACTGGTGGCGACATCGCCGCCGACCTGTTTTTCCATATCCTTGCCGGATAAAAGCCCCAGAGACAAATAATATTCCTTCAATTCCTGATGACCCATCTCCGAAATGTACACCGAAACGGGCAGAATATCATCATGCTCAATCTTGTATTCCTTGAAGAAGCCAATATTAAAAGAGGCATTGCGAATCGGTTTTGAGGTAACGTAGCGGGAAGTCGTCACCTTTTTCTCGGTTTTTTCCGATATCTTATCGCCGACGCTGACCACGGTATGGTCCTTATGATAATTATAGGTAATATCGAATATCGATCGTTCCCGGATATCCGGATTAGAGGGATACCAGCCGATTGATGATTTTAAAATCAGCCAGTTGGTACTCCGGTCGATTAGTTCCCCATGATAAAAAATGGTTACGGAATCCACCCGGGTGCTGTCAAGGATCGCGGGGTATTCAACCCAGAGAATTGGATTTTCCTCTCCCTTGAAGAAATCGAGAGGCCGGCCGTCACCGCCGAAAACCGAATCTACCTCCAGATCACTATATAAGTAAAAATACAGCCATTTTTGACCGGCGAACCCGGCCTTAAAAAACAGCCTGGCACTTGCCGAAAAATCAAAGTTGGAACCGAAATCACATACCAGGCTGCATTTATCAATATGATAACTGATCAATTGGGTTTCGCCCGCATCATATTTACAAATCGGTTCTCTATTTTTTGAAAATCTTACCGGGCTCTTCCGCATCAAACAGATTTCCTCATCATCGGTAGGATCGTTCATATAAAAAAAAGGGACTCCGTCATCTTCACCATCAAAATAGGCATAAAAAAGGCCATTCTCCGTCCCATCGAGTAGCGGTTTGATAATCTGCCAATCGAATTCCAGGCCCTTATCCTCTCCCATATATTTCAGGCACTCTTTGATCACGCCCCTTGCCTTTCCGGGGACTTCCAAATAAGTAAATTCAAGTTGACTTTTCAATTTCCGGGCGGTGCTGTCACAGAATAGCAGAAACATATCGGAAAAAGCCCTGTTCAGAGTATCCTGTTCATAAAATCGTTGAAGCTGCATTTTCTCCATTTTATCTGGCGGATTGAACAAAATTCTCCCCGAACCGCTGAAAAACGCTCCGCATACGCGTTCGTTGATAGGTTCACAGAGAAAAAGACTCCCTTCTTCCAGAATGATCTGCAGGTCCGGCTGATTAATGATGAAATCGGAAACTGATGCGCCATTATATTTATCCGGTTTCATTTCCATCAGGGCTTTATAAGTCGCTTCATACGATCCCGAAAGCCGCCCGTTATCAGCCAGAGAGTTCCGGGTTGATAATGTCATGGCGATAAATCCCAGAAACAGGGAATAAATCACTCCATGTCTTAATCCGGTGATCAGGGACATAAGATACCTCTATATAGTTAATTAGTCATATCGAACATAATATGGATATTGTTGTTTTCTAATGTAATTAATATATGGGTATTAATCAATTGAAAAGAAATCGGCCTTATATGAGCCAGTTATACCAAATATGCTTCCTGAAAAATCGCTGTATAGTATGACTTTGTCCGGCGGGGATAGCATACCGTCATGTCAATCACAAATATTAACGGCGGCACTTTGACCTTATATTGGGCCTATGCCGCCGTCTATTACCGACTCGTCCCCCCTGTCCGGATAATCCATCGGAACCGAGTCGGAATTCGCCCCAGAGAAGGTGATTTTCTTGCCAATCAAGAGAGTTCCAGAACAAATCTCCCGCCAAATTTAGCGATGCCATCGAGAACTACAAAGAATCTGTTTTTAATTCATATTAACAATGATGAATAATACTCTGGCCGAAGGTGGTTATATTATCATTTTTGATTCGATAAATTACGCCTCCATTATAAGTACATTCATACAAACTATACACAACCGACATTATAACGGCCCAAACAAATGACATAATACCTTTATCACAGGTTAGTCTTTGATCCAAGAAAATTGATATCCAATTTGCAGGAGTGTGCTCGAATTCCCGCCCCATCAAGATTATATTTTAATATAGTCTTCCTGCGGCCGGCGTCAAGCCTTTTCTACCCGTCGGGGATTCCATAAAAATAAAAAAAACCGGCGGACAAGACATCCGCCGGGCAAATACGTTATGAAATTATGATCATGGACCTGTATGCTACTTGAGTAACATCATCTTTCTTGATTCGCTAAAATCACCTGCCTTAATAACATAGAAATATATACCGGAGGCCGCCGGGCGACCGCTCTGGTCATTACCATCCCAGATAATCGAATGCCGACCGGCTTCGTAGCCGCTGTTGATCAAACTGCGGACCTTGCGTCCCAGGGCGTTATAAATCATCAATTCGATCTGACCGGCCTTCGGCAGATCGAATTCGATGGAGGTCGATGCATTGAACGGGTTAGGGAAATTCTGTCTGAGAGCATATTCGGTTGGTAGCAGTCCATCCGTATCTTTCTCGGAAGTGAAACGGCGACTGATATCAATCCGTTCACCCGCACCGATCCAGGCTACATCCGGGTAGGTCCTGACACCATCGATATATATCATGAACAGGTCGGCTACATCAGGATAGCCGGTTGCTTTACCCACCATATCATCCAGGCCATAGACCGGCGTGAATTTAAGGAGCCCGTCACGACAGACGCCCTTTCCGCAAAGGACATCATTTGTCGAATAAACTTCAATGACAGCCTCGGCCGATACCGGTTGATTGTCAAGCGTCATATTCGAACCATAGACCGACATCCATTTCGAGGTCGGGACTGGACCGGTTATACTCCGCTCAGTTTTGGATACGGTCTTCGCAGGATTTGTTATAAAGCCGGGATAGCCGAGATAACCGTTGGATGCGGACTTGACCCAGTAACCCATCAGCGGTTTCATTTCGGTCAGCGTGTTAAAAGCGTCAAAACCGGGAATCCAGGTCAAACCGCCGTTATCGAATCCCAGGACGAATGCCACATTGCCCACAACCGAAGCCAGGGCGGTTTCAACCGCAAGCGGTTTATCGGGCCAGTAGCTGATCAGGTTAAGCCCGGAATAAATATTGATACCATCATACACTCCGATCGGCATCCCGCATATCTCAAGATCGGCGGCGCAATCCATCCGGAACCAGTAACCATGTTTATAATCGACGGTTTCCAGGGTGGCGAATTGATCCAGATCAGGATCGTAGGTTAACCCGCCCATTCCGAAACCGAGAATAACATCAATACAATCGACAATCTCGGTAATCAAATTCTCGACCCGATCTTCATAGGCAACATTCCACGAAATCAGGTTCCACCCCTGGTTGAGATGAATTGTACGGCAGACCTCGGTCGAAAATCCGCAGAGTTCAAAAATATCGCCGTTTTGCGTCCAGAGAATCGCCGGATCGGTGACAACCTGTCGACCATTAATCCGGAAAGTGATTAAATCTCCCGGTTCGGCACCCTCATCGAAATCGCTAAAAATATCATCACGATATATTGGCATAAAACCGTAAGAACCGTCATCCTTTACCGGAATCACACCGCAGAGAACTCCATCGGGATCATAGGCGGTGATTATTGTCCCGGGAGCGATTGCCTCGCCGTCAATCATCGGCATCCCGCAATAAACATTGATCCATTCATTAGTTGGAGTCACCTGGGGTTCGCCGAATTCACCCCACTCCACCACCGACCAGCATTTATGCAGGCTGTGGATACTGTCGTTGGGAAGCCAGTTATTCCAGGTTCCGGGAGCGTGAAGAGGATCGTCAGGATCATTGTTCGGCCCGTACATGGCCAGAGCGATTTCGATACCTTCATTATTCGGTTCACCCAGCGCCCAGTTGCTGAATACAAACGGCTCCTGTGTGATCCAGCACCATTCGGTATCAGCGTAGTAACCACCCAGCCAGAATTGATCCATAATACCGGGCTGGGCTGGGCCGGCCAGAACTTCATTGAGAATAAAAGCGTTTTCTTCGGCCGATGCCGCCGTGGCCAGATAGCCCGGCATAAAATCCTGAGTCAGGGTCTGGGCCAGTACCCGGGCATCTTCCCAGTAACGCTCCCCCGTTATCACGGCATACCAGTGATCATTGCCGCCATCCTCACTCCGCCACTGCACCATATTAACCAGAAGCGGCTGACTGCCAGACGGAATCGCCCCCATATCGTTCCGGGTACCATCCGGATCGTTATAGGCAGGATCGGGATCGCCGGTATTGACACAGGGGGAACCGGCCATAAGGCTGAAATCGGCATTGAATTCGGGATCGTCACTGATTGCCCCATCGCCGATATCAAGAATATTAATATACTCAATCTGGTTATTATAAACATCATTGTACGACAGTAACGGCTGAGCATGGGAACTGTCTATTCCCTGGCAGTGTATCCCGTAACCCTGATTAAAGGCGATGATATTGTTTTTAATAACCGGGGCGATGGTTGAAAATGAGGAGATCCCGCCATTGGCGCTATGGACAATGGTATTGTTGATTATGATGGCTCCGGCGGGGCCGGCAGTGGCGCTGGGCGGATAGCCGGGTCCGGCCAGTGATACCGCCGCCCAGTCAGTAACTGCTTGACCAGCCATGATATTATGCCTGATGGTCGGAGCCGAACTCCCGCAATAAACCGCCATCCAGCCTCCGATAAGAGCAAACCCCTCCAGCAAGGCGTAGGAGTTCTCGCCATGATTGAAAGTCACCAGGGTTTGATTGGAATCGCTCGTAATCGCTGTCTCCAGAGGACCGTCACTTGATTTGACGACGATGTTTTTGCCCTTAAAATTGATCGCCTCGTGATATATCCCGGGATGCACAATAACCGTATCGGCCCATAATGATAAATCGATAGCCATTTGAATGGTCGAGCAATCATAGGGGACATGTCTGGTCATGGGATAGTAATCGACCATTTCATATGGTATGGCGCCTATATCATTCCGGGAACCGTCGAGATCACTATAAATCGGGGCAGGATCACCGGCGTCGATACAGGGTGAATTACCCATTAGTTCGTAATCATATGTGGCCGGATTATAAAATTGCGGATTGGCGGAAATATCTCCAACCCCGGCCCAGGCATCGCCGGCAAAATTGGGATGATTATTCCAGAGATCATTATAATCGGCAATCTCGAAATTCCCGTAAATTCCATATTCGTTGGAATTGGCCACGATATTATTTTTCGCCACCCCTCGATTATTGATTGTATAAATACCGCGGTTATTGCGATCGAATGTATTATTGATAATATCCGCTGTGCCTGAATTTATACCGACACAACTGATTCCGCCATTTTCATAAAACACATTACGGGTAATTATGGCATGCCCCCCCTGGCATGTTATCACGGCGATATTATGGCCCCCGGGCATAATATTATTCCGAAATATGTTGTGATGAATAAACGGCTCGCAATTATCACCTACCACGACCGTATAGCTGTTTCCTCCGCCATAAACGGTGAAACCGGAGAATTCGGTCCCGACGCCTTCATTATTATTGAACGCGATAGTCGGGATATCCGGATTATAAGGATGAAGAGCAGTGTACTCGGCACCCGCATCACCGATTATTTTAATCCTCTTCCCCAGGTAATTAATGTTTTCCTCATAGTCACCAGAAGTCACAAGAACCGTATCGAAATCATTGGCCGCCTCGATAGCCTCCTGAATCAGCGAATAATCTGCCGGGACATGAATGACCTGACCCGAATCCCAGATTATATTGCCCTTGGTCAGGATAACCTCGATATAATGGGGGCTGTTTAGCGCCGCCGGGGCAGATATCATGACTGTATCATAATACTCCTCACCCGTCAATCCATCAACATCATACGACAGGATTAGTTCTCCAGGAGTAATCCCGCTGTCGGGCAAAAGATTCAACCAGGTCGAGTTATTGGAGGCCACCCAGCTGAGCGGATTCATGCTGGAACCGATTGAAATTGTGACGTCTTCCGGATTATCCGATCCCGGCCAGTACTCGGTCACAACTATATCGGTGCTGACCGTCAGGTAATCTCCCTCCTCGAATATTTCCCAACAATATGGTCCATTAAAATAAACTTCAGGATCATCGAATAGCCATTCGTATATTTCATTATCAGGCTTTATGGAATCGATACAGAAAGTCCCTGTTTCATCGGCATGAAGAGCAAAGCTGATATATTTGGTCGGTTCGGGATCGACCTGCCATCCCAGCGTTCCGACACCGGTGAAGTTGATCATATCAGGTAAAATTCCATCCCACTCAAAACCGAAAAAGGAATATAAAAAATTCCATTTCTCACCCCATCCGTTAAACATAATGATCGATCGATCCCCAAATGAGCCGCCCGGATAAATACTGTCGGCGCTGGTCCCTCCGACATCACGATGAGATAAATTTGTAATACTGCCATCCGGACTGTATATAGTACAAGTAAAACTGATCCCCAACATCTCCGCCCAATCGTTTTGCAGATAAATATCCATGGTGAAATCACTGCCCGCGACAATTTTGCCATTTGGCGAGGCCTCCGGGACAATGGCCGTAATACTGGTGGCACCGGTCCCGATTGCCAATCCGGTCAGCACCAGAAAAACTACTGTAGTCCGTAATAATTTCATAATCCCACTCCTTTTTATTTATTGAAATTACTATATGTTTCCCGCTTAAATTGGCCTTTTCTTTCCGGCCAAGTAAAAGGTTTATTTTGCCTGTTTAATCTTTAATCTGGATTGGAATATCAGGGATATATTCGGGATCGCCCGGATAAAAATATTTCCGTCTGGTTTCCCTCCTCAGGAAATGGCGATGTATACAATCAGTTTATACCAAAAAATAAACTTCTCCGGAAAAATGTCAAGGACAAATAAAGCCCCATTCGGCGATTTAATGGCTTCAGGCTTTCATGGTTGTTATATATGGCTAATAGAAATTTATTTATCACGGTCAATCAAAAATAACGCCGTCATTATCCGGCTCCCGGCAGGCAATAAATACTGAAATCCAGGACAAATTTTCCTGCATCAGGGCCAATTCTTTCTATTGACAGATTATGACATAGACTATATATTTATAATGTTAATTCGCGATGAATTAATTTGATGGGTTTTGGACCTTAAAAATTTCTAATATCATCTCACCTGCTGTAACCGGGTGCACGGATTGCGAACGGAAGAGCAATATTTTTGTGTTTTCCCGGTTTAGGCAATATTTAATCGGACTTCAGCAGTAGTTCGTCTGGTTATTTTGTGTTTTGTTTACGAAATGTAATTTTAAACAAAAATCGTCTTAACGGGTAATATTCGAAGGGGGGTGGTTGGTCGAATAATATTAGCAGTAAACGACATTTATAATGTCGTTTATAAATTCTCCCGGTTGGCTTTGATATTGCTTGAATGAACCTCCGGGGGGATAAGTTGGGAACAAACAAATGGATTTCGAAAGGAGATAGGAATGACGAAAAGATTATCGGCAATCATAATATTCTCCTTGATAATCATTGCCATTCTATCAATCGGCGTGTTTGCCGCCAAGACTCCGACCGACAATACCTGGTCGCACCGGATCTGGTCGGAAAAAAACACCCGCCACAAACTGGCCGGAGCCGAGCATCAAATCGGCTATGCTCCGCAAACCGGTTCTCAGACTTTGGGTTTCGATGAAATTCGGTCAACTTCACCCGGTATTCAGGTCGGTATAACTACCTACGACCTGCAGAGTAACACCCGTATGAATCGCCAGATCGACTGGCGTAACAGTGAATACGTCCACATGATCTGGATGAAATCGACCACCTATGAATTGGCTAGTATCGATCGCGGTACCGGTTATGAAGTCTGGGATTCCGATGAAGCGACATTCGTATTTGAAGGGACCGGCGGCGGTTGCGACATTCATGCCCGTCTTGGCCCGGGTGTCAACTACTCCGGCTATATCGGTCTGGATGTCGACACCGAAGGCAAGGTTGTCATTGCCAACCATCACGATGAAGGAGCCGGTTATGCTTCGACCGTTTGGTATGATTTTGACGTCGCCGCCTGCTTCTTCTCACCGTATAAACGACCGGTTCCTGATTCGACCATGAACTACGGCGTTCCGCCAAACCAGCAGAACACCGATGAAGCCGAATTTATCTGGCCGCAACATGAGTATCAGGTCTGGAACGGTGATACGGTCACACATGTCTTTTCAATGCAGTTTGAAAATGATATTGATCCGTCGTTCGTGCATTATTTCCGTCGGGTCGGTTCCGATACTGTGGGCGCCTGGGATTATCCGCCCATGATTGTGGATACCATTCCGAATATCTGTCAGTCTGTCGCGGCCTCCCGGGTGAGCGGTAAAGTGGCCTTGATCTGGGGCGGCGATCCGGGACAGTATCCCGGCGATCCCGAATCGATGACCCAGCCCGGACTGGATCCCGATCTGGGAAGTTATCAACGAACGCTGGATATTTTTATCATGGTTTCCAATGATATGGGAGCCAACTGGGGATCAAAGCAGAACATCTCCGGCTATGACTCGACTAAAGGCGGATGGCTTTTCAGCGGCGATTTAAACGGTCTTATCGACTCCAATGATAAACTGCATATCGTAGCAGTGGCCCGCGAAGCTATTACCACCGGAACATCGCTGGGCGAATGGGTCAACTTTTATGGCTCACGGCTGTTCCATTGGGATGAAACGACCGATGAGTGGCGGACTGTCAAGGATGCCAACTGGGATATTACCGATGATGCTATAAATGACAGCACCTGTACCGGTGGCGCCTGGAACAATACTACTATCGTCCGCCCGATGATCTCCGAATGCGACGGCAAGTTCTATACCATTTTCACCCAGTTCCTCGATGTTCCTCATGGAATTATCTCGGACTGCGCCCTGCTTCGCTGGCAAGGCGCCGGTTATTCGGGAACGGCCAACGGTGAAATTTACATTTCCGTTTCCGATAATGACGGTTATAACTGGGATCTGGCTCGCAACCTGACCAATACCCCAACACCATTGTGCGATACTGCCACCGGAACCGAAAATCCCTGTGAATCCGATCATTATCCATCGATGTCGCGTTTCGGTATGGAAGTGGTTGACGGCGATTTCACCGGTGTTCCGGTTGTCGATCCATCCGGATCTTACAGCGGCGATTTTTATCTTGATGTTCTTTACATCAATGATAAATTCCCCGGCTCATGCATGCAGGATGCCGGTATCTGGACCACCAACCCGGTCAAGTGGTTCCGGGTTCCCTGCGTGGAACCGGTTCCCAACCCGGTGCTGACTTACTCCCCGGCCAAAATTGATCAGCCGACCTGGACCAAACCCACCGTTCAGCTTGACACGGTGGTAAGGCTGGAAAATGTGGGTAATGCTCCCCTGACAATCAATTCTATTACGGTTGCGACCCTGCCCGGCGATCCGGCCTGGCTCGATATCAGCAATTATGGCCCGATTACGATTTCGCACCTGTCGCCCAACTTTACCACCATCGACTTGTATATGAATGATGGTGGTGTTGTGACGACCGCGCCGGCTGTTCTTACCGGATATGTGATCATCAATTCCAATTCCGTCGGCGGAAGCATCGATACGCTTCCGGTCAATCTGATCGTGGCCGATACCGTTCAGTTCCCCGATGATTCTGAAATTCGTACGGCCTGCGTGAGACTGTCGTTTACCAATACAGGTGATATCGGTGATGGCGGCTCCGGCGGTGGCGGCGGATATAACCTGAACTATTTCAATGATTGCGACACACTGGAGAACATCAGCGGAGCTGATGATCATGCCAAGGTATACCTCTATGATATGAGTCCCTTTATATGCATGATCAAGAGCGGCGACACCGTCCTGAACTATGCCATGTATGATGCCACCTGGCTGTCCGAAAACGGTTTCCGTCCTCTGGTCAGTCCCTCGGCGGATTCCAGCACTTATCCGGATTACCAGTATGGTTACTCTGGTATTTTCGTCTCCAAGGATTCGACCATTGAGTTTGATCAGGAGCTCTTTGCCCCGACGGCATCTGACAGTTGTGACTTTGTCGTTTTGAAACAGCGGATTATTCCCAAGGCGGCCTACACCGGC
>JAFGTT010000029.1 GCA_016933955.1 Candidatus Zixiibacteriota bacterium | reverse complement strand
GCCGAAGCCAGACTTTCTCGTTCGACTTGCATGTATTAAGCACGCCGCCAGCGTTCGTTCTGAGCCAGGATCAAACTCTCCGTAAATATATCAGCAATTATTATCGCTTGTATAATTCCGAAGTTTGTCCTTCTAGAACACTTCGTTGTTCTGAATTGTAAGAATTCGTCTCTTAAGCATGTCGTCGACATACTCGAGACCCACACTACTCCAGAAGATAAGATCTTCTGGCGCATGACTTACTATTTAGTTTTCAAAGAACAATTCCGACAAAAAAATCTGTCGGCCATTTTTACCGACAGGCTCGAATAATAAACATTTAATATCCACCTGTCAAGTAATATTTTTATCAAACATCAACTTTTTTCGCGAGTCCCGTTCCCGTCCAATTTTTATATAACAGCCAGCTCTATAATAAGTTCTACAATATTATACGAATCCAATCGCCTCTTTGTAATCGGCACGGGAAAATAATACTTTAATTTTCGATGTCAAGCGTATTTTAACCATAAATTTCAATAATTTTCAACATCTTATATTCATCATAATCGAAAAAAGTGGTCAATATTTCCCCGGACCTCGCCGACAAGCCATCCGGCGACCGACCGGTTTCTTGACAGCATCAATTAAGATACCGATAAACAATAACTTATGAATACGGCCAGAGACCGAAATCGATCAGGCCGCGGTAATTAAATATTGAAATTATCAGGCTTTGAAATCTTGCATCCGGTGGCGGAAGATTTCACCCTCAATCATATAAATAACATCTTCGGCGATATTGGTGGCATGATCGGCGATCCGCTCCAACTGGCGGGAAGCCGAAAGAAACTGAATCAGGCATTCGATCCGCTCGGGATGACTGAGGATTCCGCGTTCGACAACCCCGTACATCTGGTGATGCAGGTCATCGATTTCGTCATCCATCAGGCTTATTTCATGAGCCTCGCCGGCATTGAGATTAACCAGCGAATCAATACTTCTCTTGAGCATCAATTTCACCTTATCGGCCATATTACTCAAATCGAAGGGCATCTCCACCGGCTCGTGTTTTGACAGATAAAGTGCTCCGCGGGCGATATTAACAGCCTGGTCGCCGATCCGCTCCAGGTCATTATTGATTTTCAGAACGGCGATTATGAATCGTAAATCATTGGCCACCGGCTGGTGCAGGGCGAGAATCTTGAGACATTCTTCCTCAACCTCAACCTCCATCTGGTCAATGGTTTTATCGTTTTCCATGGTTCTGGCGGCCAGTTCCTCATCCCTTTCCGAAATCGATTTAACGGCATCATGGACGGCCTGTTCGACATGGGCGCTGAGAGACAATACTTTCTGTTTAAGGCGGTCTATTTCTTTACGTAAGTGAATAGTCATAATAATATTCCCCTGACATACCGATTTCCGGTTTCGCTTCGGAAATTATCCAAATCGCCCGGTGATATAATCTTCCGTTTTCTTCTTCAACGGTTTGGTAAATATCTTCTTGGTCTGCCCGAATTCAATCATGACGCCTTCAAAGAAAAAGGCCGTGTAATCGGATATCCGGGCCGCCTGTTGCATGTTATGAGTAACGATGACAATCGTATATTGTTTTTTCAAATCATCGATTAAATCTTCAATTTTGGAAGTCGAGATGGGGTCGAGGGCGGAGGCCGGCTCGTCCATCAGAATGACCTCGGGCCTTATGGCCAGGGCGCGAGCGATGCAGAGCCGCTGTTGCTGTCCGCCGGAGAGCATATAAGCATTATTGTCGAGCTTATCCTTGACTTCATCCCAGAGAAAAGCGCCTTTCAGCGATTCCTCGACCACCTCATTAATAATATTCTTATCCTTGATACCGTTAACCCGCAGGCCATAGGCGACATTATCATAGATCGATTTGGGAAAAGGATTGGATTTCTGGAACACCATTCCAATCCGCGTCCGAACGACAGACGGATCTTTAATATCCTTATAAATATTGACCCCATCCAGGATAACCTCTCCCCTCATGGTGGTGGACGGAATGGTTTCATTCATCCGATTCAGAGTTCTCAGAAAAGTCGATTTGCCGCACCCCGAGGGGCCAATCAGGGCCGTCACCCGATTTTTTTCAATATCCAGGGAAACATCGAAAAGAACCTGGTTTTTCCCGTAGAAAAAATCAAGATGGCGGACAATCATTTTCAGAGTGGCTGTCTCCGGCAACAGAGATTGTTTCTGAAGATCGGTTCTATTTTCGCCGGTATCCATTTCGACATCTTCGGTATTAGCGGTTTTATCAGACATTGGCACGCTTTTTCCTCATTCTGGAACGAATTAATATGGCAACAAAATTCAACAGGAATGTCAACAATAAAAGAACCAGCACGGTTCCGTAGAGAATCGGCTTGGTTTTTTCGACATCGGGCGACTGGGTCGCCATAACATAAATATGATAACCGAGTTCCATAAACTGGTCGTTGAGTTTAGCGGGAAGGTAAGGCAGATAGTAGGCCGCCCCGGTGAACATGATAGGGGCCACCTCTCCGGCTCCGCGGCTCACGGCCAGGATTGAACCCGTAAAAATCCCCGGCATTGCCTGGGGGATAATAATTCTAATGATCGTCTGGAGTTTGGTGGCTCCGAGAGCATAACTGGCCTCTTTGAATTCCTGCGGGATAGTTCGCAGGGCTTCTTCGGTGGCGACAATAACCACCGGCAGGGTCAGAAGCGAGAGAGTCAGGGCGGCCCAGATGATGGCCGGTTGTCCCCAGACCGGACCTTCGTCGTAAAAAAAGACCGAATCAATCCCCGAGCCGATAAAGCCAACAAAAAAGCCCAGACCGAAAAGACCGAATACGATCGATGGGACGCCAGCCAGGTTGTTGATGGCAATCCGGATAAGGTGGGTGATCCAGGAATCCGGACGAGTATATTCATAAAGATAAACGGCTGTCAGAACGCCGATCGGGACTACCGCAATCACCATTAAAATGACGAGAAAGACGGTTCCGAAGATGGCCGGGAAAACACCGCCGGCTTCCATCCCCTGTTCCGGGGGATGAGTCAGAAATTTCCAATTAATGGTTCCCAGTCCGCCATAGACAATATTCCCAACAACAATAACCAGCATCATGACGATAACAACCACCGCCATAAGGGTCATACTCTTTGGAATAAGACCACGTGTTTTGGGTTTGAATTTCAGCTCAGAGATATCGGCTACCGGCTTGGTCAGCAGAGTCTTGATTGAAGGGGCGGGATTCATTTCATTCTCCCCTGCAACCGGTCTTTCAACTTAATCAGGATGAAATCGCCGCCGAGGTTGATAAGAAAGGTGAAGATAAAAAGCATGGTCCCGATAAAAAACAGGACGCTGTAATGAGCGCTTCCAAAAACCACCTCGGCCAGTTCCGCAGCGATGGTGGCTGAAAAAGTTCGGACCGAATCGGTCAGGCTGGCCGACAATATAGCCGCATTTCCGGAGGCCATGAGGACAATCATGGTCTCGCCGATAGCCCTCCCAAAACCAAGGACGACGCCAGCGGCGATTCCCGGCAGAGCGGCCGGAAACACCATTGTTAATGAAACCTGCCAGGGATTGGCGCCGAGAGCGATGGCGGCCTCACGCAGAGAGCGTGGAACGGATGTCATGGCATCCTCGGCTACGGTAAAAATAATGGGGATGACCGCCAGCCCAAGGGCAATCCCGGCATTGAGGGCGTTCAACCGGAAGGTCAGACCGAGGGTTTTCTGTAAAAAGGTGGCCAAGACCATGAGGGCGAAAAAACCCAGGACGACCGAAGGTATGGCGGCCAGGGTTTCGATGACCGGTTTGATTAACTCCCTCATCCGTTTGGAGGCGAATTCCGAGGTATAAATGGCGGCCCCGACGGCCAGGGGAACCGCAAACAACATAGCGATAATAGCCGCCTTTATGGTACCGATAAAAAGAGGCAATAAAGAAAATTTGGGGATTTTAGAATTGGGCTGCCAGGACCATTTGGCCTCCCTGCCCTCATAAAATTTCTGCTTGAAAACCATTTTATCGACCGAGGCCTCTTCCCTGATTTCGGGATTGGTGAAAATCGGAACGGCCTCTTTGAAAATGAAGATAAAAATAAGCAAAATGCCGATCAGGGCAGTGAAGGCACTGACGGCGATCAGCTTTGAACCGAGGAATTCGGTGATTTTCGATTTCGGTTTAAATCGCAGTTCTTCCATAGTCACCCACAAACCCTGCGGCGACGGCCTCGTCCCCGCAGGGTTAAAGGAAGAGGGAAACTTTATATTAGTCAACCATCATTTTTTGGGCCTGCTCTTTGGGAAGAGGGACATAATCCATCTCCTCAGCAATTTTCTGTCCCTCGGGTGAAAGAGCCCAGTTGATCAGTTTTTTCAATTCGCCGGTCGGTTTTCCGTTGAAAAACCAATAGAGGTCGCGTGAAATGGGATAGGTTCCCGAAGAAACCGTTTCTACCGATGGCAGGATTGCGGCGCTGGTGTCATTGACCTTGACACTGGCATATTTGACGCCTTTGGCCCAGGCAATGCCACCATAACCGATGCCGTTGATATCCTTGGAGACGGCGTTGACGACCGCCGCCGTTCCGGGCAGGGTCTGGGTGTAATCCGAATAATCCTCGTCATTGAGAACATGTTCCTTAAAGAAAACATATGTCCCTGAATTATTTTCCCGGCCATAAAGAATGATTTGTGCATCTTTACCGCCGACTTCCTTCCAGTTGGTGATAGCCCCGGTATAGATGCCCTTAAGCTGGGCCAGACTGAGTTCGCCGATGAGATTGCTTTCATTCAGGAAAACCGCGATGCCATCAAGGGCCACTGAGACCCGGAAGGGATGAATTCCAAGTTCCTCGGCTTTGCTGTATTCTTTTTCTTTCATATCACGTGAAGCTTCACAGATATCGGTACTTCCGTTTAGAAGAGCGGCAATACCGGTTCCCGATCCGCCACCGGAGACCTGAATAACAACTCCTTTGTTAATCTTCATGTATTCTTCGGCCCAGCGTTGGCCCAAGCGGACAAGGGTATCGGAACCCTTGATGGTTATGGTCGCGGCGGCCAGGATACTTCCGGCAACGGTCAATAGAACAACCGCGGCTATCAGGATAAATGACTTTTTCATAAGAACCTCCTCGTTATATTCATTTCTTTATTATATCATATTTCACTAAAAGCTGATCTGATAAACCATCTGAACTTTCTGGTCTTTGCCGAGCATGGTTCCGGCCGCAGGAATCTTTCCTTTGCCGGCGACGTTTTCGTCGTAGTCAGTGGTTTCGAAGGTTACCAGAATCATATTACTCTTGTACAGGCTATAAGAAAGCCCGCCAATGAAAGTGGTGTAGGCGGACTTATCGGAGACAATGACATTATCGGCGTCGGTATCAAAATAATCGACCCGGCCGAATACGGCCAGCCGGGAATCGGGAATTCTGAATTGACCGAAAGCGGAAAATCCCTGAGTTTTTAAAGCCTTGCCGGATTCGTCAATCCAGGTGCCTTTGGCGTTACCCTCAGTCATCATGAATTGACCGGTCAGGATAACCATGGGATGCTCAAGACTGATCATGCCCATATTGACGATATAATCCGGCGCTTCCAGAGTGTTGCCTTTTCCGAAAACCCCGAAATAACTTAATTGCAATCCGGGCAGGACTTCCGGCAATGGTCTCAATGTAACCCTGGCTTCGGGAACCTTGTTTTCGTTGACTTCCTTGGCATGATAACCACTGCCATTATAAATACCGATATGCCAGCTTCCATACAAGCCGTCATAATGGTCGTTTCCCGTTTTTGATTTAGCGTCGGTCAGTTTACCACCGAATGAACCCATAAGACTGATTCCAACATCAGCCGAATTTAAAACTCCGGCCCGCTCGATGGCCATGGTTCCCTGGCAACGATAGGGATTGATATGTTCTTCGAAATCAAGCCAAGGAATATGACCCAATCCGATCTCGGAACTCATACCGGTCAAAAATCCCAAATCTTTGGGTTTCAACGCGGCGTAAAAATATTTCTGTCGGACTTTGTAATCCCCGTCATCATCCTGCGTCAAATCCATGGTCAGACGCATTCCCATCCATGGCTGTAATTCTTTCTCGAGTGTAAAATAACCCCGGGTTAAAGAAAATTGATTGTAACCGGTGTCGGCATCGTTTACAAGTCCTGTTTTGCCGTTGGAGTAATCAATATAAGCCAGTGATTTGAGCTTTATGCCATCCAGCGGTGAGGTTTTCATTTCGTCGGCTTTAGCATTGATAGTCAGAATAAAAGTCATCAGGACAATTACTGAAGCTATGAGATATGTTTTCACTTTGGTCTCCCCTGATTTTAACCGTATAAAAATATTTCTCAGTTATTTGTTAATTATTTCAGTACCGTAAATTCAATTCGTAAATGAAGAAATCGATTTATTATGCCTCCTTTCATTCATCCCTGTGGAGTTTTGTCTTTCCATCGCATTATCATATTTTTTTTTGTTCATACCTGTCGCCTGATTAAACTTTTGGATTGTTAGAGAAATGTTAGCGTTTGATTAAATATTAGGAATTAATGAACCCGGCCAACAATAATCCCGGGCGCAAAAAAGATTGAACTTATTTATTATGATACAAGGGTTTACAGAGGAAGATGGATAGTAAAAGCACTTCCCTGCCCCGGGGTGCTATCCACCGTAACCTGTCCGCCGTGAGCCAGAACGATATGCTTGACGATAGCCAGACCGAGCCCGGTCCCGCCTATTTTGCGGCTCCGGGCTTTATCGACCCGATAAAATCTTTCAAAAATACGAGGCAGGTGTTCCTTTCTGATACCGACGCCGTTATCCTGAATAACGATACGAATTTCATTTTCATCCCGGTCACAGACGATTTTAACAGGGCTGCCCTTTTCGCTGTATTTGATAGCGTTATCGATCAGGTTGACAAGTGCCTGTTCCAAAAGCTGTCCATTAATCCGGTGTTTGATCTGGTTACCGCATTCAACATCAATCCTGATCTCCTTTTCCCTGGATTTCAACTCACAGGTTTGCACCGCCGCTTTGACTATATTATTGAGATTTCTTTCTTCGACGACAATTGTTCCTTTTTCCGAATCTTCCTCGATTCGTGACAGACTCAGGATATCATCAATGATAGCATTGAGGCGGTCCGCCTGGCGCGCGATAATATTTAAAAATTTGACGGCATCATCGGTGTTTTCGACGGCTCCATCCAGAAGGGTTTCGACAAAACCTTTGATAGAAGTTACCGGGGTTTTTAATTCATGGGAAACATTGGCGACAAAATCTTTACGCATCCGTTCCAGACGACGGATACGGGTGAGGTCGTTGAGAACAATCATGGCCCCGATCCGGTCGCCGTGGCTGTCGCGCAGAGGAGTGCCGTGGGCCTGGAGAAAACGTTCGTCATTGTCATTGAGGGTGATTTCTCTTTCGACGGTGCTATCGGCATTCAGCGCCTGATTGACCAATTTTGGCAGATCGGCATTTCGGATAATTTCCAGGATACTGCGTCCGATGGTGTTATTGAGATCGATATTAAACAGGCGGGCCGCGGCGAGATTGATACTGAGTATCCGTTTTCCGGTATCCACCGCAAGAACGCCCTCGGTCATACTGGCCAGCATGGCCTCCTGCTCATTACGCTGTCGAATTATCGTGCGGATACGTTCATCAAGTTGAACAGCCATCCGGTTCATCGCCACCGCCAGGCCGCGGACTTCCTCGGCGGCCGGCATCGGCAATTTGTAAGTTAAATCTCCCCCGGCAAAACGTTCCGCTCCGGTCTTCAACTGCTCCAGAGGCCGGCTGATACGGCGGGAAACCAGGAGACTAACCAGGGCCGCGAGAAAGGCGATAACCAGACCGACCAGGGCGATATCATAGGTAATACGATTCATGGCGGTGCCAAGGGCGGTAATCGGGATGGCCGCCCTGATAACAAAATCGACCCGATTATCCCTGAAAATCGGGACCGCCACATATAAAAGAGAAATTTGCAGGGTATTGCTGTAGCGAGTCGAGGAACCTGTTTCCCCAGAGAGGGCGCGGGCTATTTCCGGGCGAGTATCATGTTTTTCCATTCGGGCAGGATCTTCATTGGTGTCTCCAAGAACATTGCCATCGGCCAGTATAACCGTATAACGCGTCGCGGTTTGTTTGCCCAGTCGAATACAGAGAGTATCGACCGCTGTGGTATCGCCGATCGCGAGAAGATTATTGACCGGCTCCTGCAAAAGATTGGCGGCTCTTTCCAGGCTGGTGGTGGCTTCCCCGATATAAAATTTATTCATGGAACGGGTGGAATAAATAATGATAAATATTAGTGATACAAGGATAATTACAAGAAAAGGCGTATAAAGCTGCCAGAGCATGCGACGATTTGTCATTCTATTTCCCTGAATCTGTAACCGACACCCCTTACCGTTTCAATCAGGTCGCCGTAGTCGCCAAGTTTTTTACGAAGGCCAACAATTTGAACATCGACCGAACGATCGGTGACCGGATAATCATCACCCTTGATGGCATTGACTATCTGGTAACGCGTGAAAACCCATCCCGGACGGCTGGCCAGAAAATGAAGCACCTGAAACTCGGTATAAGTCAGATCGACCCGGCTTCCCTTAACCAAGACCTCGCGCCTTCCCGGGTGGATAATAAGCTCGCTGACTTTAACAGTCATATTATCGGTATCCGATTCCCGCGCTTTGCGCCTCAGGACGGCGCGTATTCTGGCCACCAGGACTCTGGGACTGAATGGCTTGGTTATATAATCATCGGCGCCGAGTTCCAGACCGGCCACGATATCGGCTTCCTCGCCCTTGGCGGTCAGCATGACAATCGGGATATGTTCCGCTTTGGGATTGTTTTTTAGCAGTTTACAAATTTCCAGACCGTCAATTCCCGGCAACATTAAATCGAGCACAATCAAATCCGGGGGGGCCGCTTTAACAGCTTTCATCCCTTCCTCGCCGCTCAAAGCGCCGGCGATCTGGTATCCTTCCCGCTCGAGATTATAGCGGACCAGTTCCTGGATATCCTCCTCATCCTCAACGACTAATATTTTTTCTTTGGCCATAATCAGCCCTCCGCACCAAAATTTAGTTTAATACTTCACAGAAACAAATCAACAAAAATAAGGTGCGCATCAGATTATTAGGAATAGATTAGGAATTGGTTAGAAGATTTAGCCGGACCAAAAAAGGGTTTTATGAACAGCGGCCAACCCCGGTGAATATTTCAATGACTTAAAAGGCCATTGATAATCAATTCTACCGCATCATCTTCGGACAGACCTCTGGCCATCAGGGTTTCGAGCTGTTTATTATCGACACTGCCGATGGCCGCTTCATGGGTAACATGCGCTTTGGAATGATTGACCTCGACAATCGGGACTGCAATCGCCCGGCCGTTATCCTGGAGAATTTCCTTGCAATCGACATGTCCTCGGGTATAGGCGGCCGAAGCCGTCAGTTTATTATATACTTCCGCCCGGGCGTTATTACGAACGGCGATTTTTGAGGTCAGGGCACCGCGGGCATATTCGCCCTTGAGATGCCCCACTTCTCTGATCTTGATAATATCATCATCGCGTCCGCTGATTCGCGAGGTCATTTCCATTACGCTGTTTTCAAGTGAAGTGGTTTCGTAATCGATATCAATCAACCCGACCCGGCCCTTGATGAGTTCGAATTCGGTTTTGAATACAGCTCTTTTGCCGACTTCGACAATCGCCTTAGGATAAACTTTGATCCCTCCGCGGAGGCTGTGAACGTGTTTCTCGAAATAACTGCACTCCCCTCCCTCGCCGATATTGATTTCGGCATTCATGATATGGCTGACATCGACCGCATTGGGAAAGACACAATGAGCCAGAAGCGATATACGGGCTTCTTTTTCAATGTTGACTTTCATGATAATACGCTGGATGCCCTTTTCCGGCAGCATTCCGAAACAGAGATGGACCGGTTTGGCCATAACTGTCCCCTCGGCCAGATTAATATTGGCGTCGATACCATCCTCAAGTTCCCGGACGATGATATTCAAACCGGGAACCGATTGCATCCCCAGGACGCGGTTTCCGTTAATGACCAGGTGGGCGGTATCGGGGTCTTTCAAATTGGGATCGGTGCCGGTATAATCGTAGATTTGCTTTATCATCTGAAGCTGACTGGTCATGCTTTATCTCCAAGTTGAATTGGCTGGGGAAGATTTTTGTGGTCGCACGGCATGCAATTTCTTTCGAAATATTTCCTTATTCGGCCGACGTTACCCTTATCAACCAACTGCCCGCTACAGAGCAGAAAGGCATGCTCCGCCTGATCGAGAACGGCCAAGCTGTGGGTAATCAGAATCACCGTGGTTCCACCCTCTTTGAGAATGCGGACGGCATCGAATATTCGCTGTATGGACTCGATATCGATCCCGGAATCGGGTTCATCGAGAAGGGCCAGCCTGGGTTGCATGGCCAGAATCGAGGCCAGTTCGACTTTTTTCCTCTCTCCGCCGCTGAGGGTTTTATCGACCGCCCGGCGAAAATATACAGCCGGTTCCAGGCCTGCCTGTCGAAGACATTTTTCGAGATTAGCCTCGCTTTTATCGCGGGCGGAGGCTCGTATAAAATCCCTGACCGTCAACCCCTCAAAACGAGCCGGTTCCTGCCAGGCCAGGGTAATTCCACCCTTGGCCCGTTTATCCAGCGGCCAATCCCTGATTGAATTTCCTTCAAAAATAATATCGCCTTCATCGATAGTGTACCCGCCCAGTCCCATAATGGTAGCGGCCAGGGTTGATTTTCCGGCCCCGTTGGGTCCCACCACGGCATGGATATGATTATCCCAGAAATCGATGGAAAGATTATTCAAGATCGGTTTGCCGCCCAGGTTGAGTTTCACATTTTCAAGGGACAGGACGCCCATAATCTGATCCTTTCATATTCCAATTTAAGTAAATAATATAATACGTCCGGCAGATAAGACCAAAAGAATATTATCACCGGCGGTGTCCCGACAATTAAATATAAAAAAAACGGGCCGGCAGAAACCGACCCGTTTGATCTTCTCATTATCCCAACTATCTTAATCTATGAACCTCGACCCGGTCATCAATTTTCAACCGATAATAAACGGCATCGGGAATCGGTTTCCCGTAACGATCCCGTCGATCCCACGTGAAATCATGACGGCCGCTTTCAAGAAAGTCGTTATGGATTTCAACCACCGGTTGCTCCTTACGATCAAGGATGGTTATTTCCACCGGCGAGGACTTGTCGAGTTCAAAGCTGATCCGAGCCGGGAGATCTCCTGTTGATAATTGCTCCTTCACAACGTGAATATCTTTGGTCATGGTTGAATCATAGATGGCGATGATTTGAATATCATCGATATTCCAGCCGCCGAAAGTATACAGGCCGCCCGATAATACCTCCATCGACCAGCGGATATAAACGGTCGATTGATAATCGACGATATCGGAGATATCAAGATAGGTATCTCTCCAGATCATATCGATGACACCATCATAACCTCCCCAGACCTGAGTCCACTGCGATCCATCGGTACTAACCAAAACCCGCCCGTAGCCAAAACCGTCCGAGGCCAGCCAGCGGTGAAAATCCAGATGCACTTTAAGCAGTCGTGAACAGTCAATGACGGCGGTGGTCAAATAGGTTTGAGAAAGAGTATCCGGGTAGTTGCCATCGATGACATATCCATAAACATTATCGCCGGTATAACCGCCAACCGGATCGGCGCCATAAGTAAAATATCCGCCGCCGCCGGTGGGTGAGCCAAATTCCCAGTCGCCCTGGCAGGTCCACCCGGGATCAGTATCCAGCAACCATTGATATTCAATCGCTGGGGTACCGACCACCAGTTCCACATAACGAACGGTATTATCCTCGGGCGCGGATAAATTCTTAAAATACACAACCGCGGTATGACGGCCCTGAATCAAGCTTCCGGCATTAAGATTAAACTGGACCGTAACATGGGCGGTGTCATAGGGATCAAGCATACCCGCTACATCGCCGCTTAATTCCAGCCAATCGGCCGAGGGATCGAGGGATATTTCATATTCTATGGCCTGAGCGTACTTATGAGCAAAGGAATAGGTTTTGCCGGAAGGGCTGAACGGTCCGCCGGTCGGGCCCTCGGAATAGAAATCATCCGATGGCATCACTTTTAAAGCCGGTATAATTCCCAGTCCTTTGATACAGAAATTGGCCGTGGCCTCATAGCTGGTCAGATCCACCCAATTACCGCCGGAACGATAGAAACTCTCGCCCGGACCGGCCGATGATGTCACCTGAGTCCGGTATTTGGCTCCCAGCAGGGTTGGGACAATGGACGTTTCATCATATGGCTGACCCCCGGTCGACAATTGCAGATAGATATAGAAATTATCGCCCGGTTTGAGATCGATCGAATCCGGCAAATCAACGGTATGCAATCCCAGAAATTCAATCAGGCCGCTAACCGAGGTCATCTCTCCGCTTAATTGACCCCCTTCGAAAGTGCTGTAAACTTTGACAGTATAATTGACACTGTCGTCGGCGGTATAGAAATTAACCGCCTGAAGCTGGGCGCTTTGATCGGTCGTAAAGGCATTAAAGGCTTCTGTCAAATCGGTCCTGGTAGACCGCCAGCCATGAGAATCGTGGTAATAAACATGATCGTAGGGCATGAGCATTACATCCTGAAATGAAACAGCGCCCATTTGCGGGTGTTTACCGCAGTGTTTGTCATAATACGAAATCCAAAAATAACCGCCCAATCCCCATCCCGTCCCCCAGCTGTTTTTACATAACCAGGCCCCTGGACCGGGAGCATTGGGATTGTTGATGCTGTCATTCCAGCCGACTATGGCTACGGCATGAGTCGGATCGTAGTCATAGTAATCGGGCTGATAATGATATATTCCGTTATACAGGAGATAATCATCATAAAGCATGGCCGTCCCGAGCGCCCCCTCGGTCATGATTTTGGTCTTGACGAGATCGATCCTTTCCAGATTTGCCCCGGCGGTGTACCACTCGATATCCCGGACATAGTAATGGTGATAGCCGTCCCCGTTTCGAGCCGGCGGATCATCAAATGACTGGCCGTCGATATCGCGCACCGCCCCTTCGCCACGGGCCAGATAGGCCGAGGTGACCATGTAATCCCCGCCCTGGTGAACGATCAGACCATCACCGGTGGGCGGATAGATATCATCATTGTTGTACTGATTGAAACCATTCCACCAGTCAAGATGATATTCGGCCAGATTGGGTTCTCCGGATTCCCCGGCGTTCGCCCAGTTTCCGGTTATCAGGAGATTGCTTTCGATAGCGGCCATGGCGCCATGGGTCCAGCAGGTACCACCCGACTGGTTTTTGACCGACGACACATAATTTTCACCCTCGACATCGCGTAAATCAAATGATGCCGGAAGCTGGGATGAACCGGAGGGGCAATCAGGTTCCGGGCCGCCGCGGTAAAGATAAACTATAAGATAAGTCACATCGAGAATATTGATTGATTCGGAATGATTGACATCCGCCAGATCCGGATATACCGGAGCCGGACCGCCTCTATAAAGGTAATTTATGATATAGGTACCATCGAGAATATTAACGCGTCCGTCGGCATTGGCGTCCCCACACTCAAAATCGGCCGTTGAAACCATCGGGGCCAAGCCCAAGAATCCCATAATTAAGAAGAGAACGATTGGTGTGAATATTCTTAAGCAATGTCTTTCCGTTATCTTTCTGATCATAAATCCTCCTCTTTTATAACAGATTGCTGTTAAGGATTATTCTCAAATGAGGCCATTAAACGCCAAGCGCGAGACCCTTTAAAAAAGGTGATGGATATATAATAATATAGCTGATATTATAAATCCGTCAAGGACAACTGCGGAATCTATCCAAACCATTTATAATATCAGACGAATGGCAGGTCTTGCGGGTTCGAATTTTTCGGGAAGTGCCCAATATTGGGTGGCAATCTTGAGGTTATTCTTTCTCAAAGGTTTGAAGTAATTCCCAGGCGGCAATCGTGACCGGAAGGCGGCCATTCATTACTTTCTGTTCGATTTCGGGCAGTTTTTTTTCGACATTGGGATGTCGATAAAACAAATCCTTCAGTCGTTCCTCAAGCATCGTATGCAACCAATCCCGGGATTGCTCGCGGCGGCGGCGGTCGAATTCGCCGTTACGACCGGTTATTTCACGGAATTTCAAAATCACCTTCCAGATATCATCGATCCCATACCCGGTCAACGACGAGGCAAGATGAGCCTCGGTTTGCCATCCCCGGGTAGCCGGCTGAAGATAATGCAGGGCGCGTTGATAATCGGTTTGGGCCAGACGAGCCGGTTTGATATTATCTCCATCGACTTTGTTAATCAGAACGGCATCGGCGATTTCCATAACACCGCGTTTCAATCCCTGAAGTTCATCCCCCCCCCCGGCAATCAGAATCAGCAGGAAAAAATCGACCATGGAACGGACCGTGATTTCACTCTGACCGACCCCGATGGTTTCAACCAGAATAACATCATATCCGGCGGCCTCGAATACCAGCATGGTCTCGCGGGTCTTGCGGGCCACCCCTCCAAGGGTTCCGCCGCTGGGGCTGGGCCGGATAAACGCTCCCGGTTCGCGAGAAAGCTGTTCCATGCGGGTTTTATCGCCGAGAATACTTCCCCGGGTAAGGCTACTCGAGGGATCAACGGCCATCACGGCCACTTTATGATCCTGTGCTGTCAGGCGGCATCCGAGGGTCTCGATAAATGTGCTTTTCCCCGCCCCGGGGATACCCGTTATGCCGACTCTAAGAGAACAACCGGTATGGGGGAGTAATTCCCGGAGGACATCCTGGGCCTGATTCTGGTGGGCCGGGGCATTCGACTCAATCAGGGTAATGGCTTTCCCGAGTATGGTCCGATCCCCCGCCAGGACCCCCTCAATATATTGGGCCGTGGTCAAACCATGATTTTCAGCCGATGGTTTTTTCCGCTCGGTATTTTTCCGGGAATTGCCCGGCAGGCCATCATGACCACCCTCAACGCCCCGCACGACATGCAGGGCGCTGGGATGAGAATCACGTTTTTTTCGATTCGGCTTATCTTCGGTCATTATTATATCAATCGACCCTTTTGATAAAAATATCTAGAGAAGTTTTTCCATGATATTCCTAGCCGCGACCGGAATAACGGTGCCGGGACCAAAAACGGCGGCCGCTCCATGATCGTACAGGAACTGGTAATCCTGGGCGGGAATGACTCCGCCGACAACAATCAGGATATCTTCGCGGCCCAGTTTCTTCAGTTCCTCAACCAGTTGCGGCAACAGCGTTTTGTGTCCTGCCGCCAGAGAACTCATGCCGATTACGTGGACATCGTTTTCGACCGCCTGTCGCGCGGTTTCCTCCGGGGTCTGGAACAGCGGGCCGACATCGACATCAAAACCGAGATCGGCAAAGGCGGTGGCAATAACCTTGGCGCCCCGATCATGACCATCCTGGCCCATTTTGGCCACCAAAATACGCGGCCGGCGACCTTCTTTCTTCTCGAAATCATCGGTCATTCGCCGGACTTTTGCAATGGTACCATCATCCATATATTCACTGCTATAAACACCCGAGATAGTTCTGGTTTCGGCTTTATGGCGACCCCAGATTTTTTCCAGGGCATAACTTATTTCGCCGAGTGAACAGCGAACCCGGGCGGCTTCAACCGCCAGTTCCAGCAGATTTCCCTGTCCCGTTTCGGCACATCGACTCAAATTCTCCATAGCCTTCCGGACCGCGTTATCGTCACGATCGCGTCGGAGTCGTGTAAGACGTTCGATCTGCTGGCGCCGAACCTCCTCATTGTCAACTTCAAGAATATCGATTGGCGCCTCTTTGTCAAGCCGATAACGGTTAACACCGGTGATACTTTCCGAACCGGAATCGATATGCGCCTGGCGCCGGGCCGAGGCTTCCTCGATACGCATCTTCGGCAGACCGCTTTCGATAGCTCGTGCCATGCCGCCCATCCCCTCGATTTCCTGAAGATGTTCCCAGCCCTTATGAACGAGAATATGTGTCAGAGCCTCGACATAGCACGAACCGCCCCAGGGATCGATCACGCGGCAAATTCCGGTTTCATCCTGGAGATAAAGCTGGGTATTACGGGCGATCCGGGCGCTGAAATCGGTGGGCAGGGCGATAGCCTCATCAAGGGCATTGGTATGCAGGCTCTGGGTGTGGCCCAGGGCCGCGGCCATGGCCTCAAGACAGGTTCTGGCCACATTATTGAACGGATCCTGTTCGGTCAGTGACCAACCGGAAGTCTGGCAGTGAGTTCGTAACATCATCGATTTGGGATTCTTCGGATTGAATTGCCTGATCAACTTTGCCCAGAGTATCCGGGCGGCTCGCATTTTGGCTACTTCCATGAAATAATTCATCCCGATTCCCCAAAAGAAGGACAGCCGAGGAGCGAATTCATCAATCGTCAGTCCGGCTGTCAGACCGGTGCGAACATATTCGACTCCATCGGCCAGGGTATAGGCCATTTCCAGATCAGCAGTTGCCCCGGCTTCCTGCATATGATAGCCGGAGATCGAGATGGAATTGAATTTCGGCATATGTCGGGAGGTAAAGGCGATTATATCCCCGATAATTCTCATAGAGGCCGCCGGCGGGTAGATATAGGTATTGCGAACCATGTATTCTTTAAGAATATCATTCTGTATGGTACCGGCCAGTTGTTCCATTTTGACACCCTGCTCCTGAGCGGCCACGATATAGAAGGCCATAACCGGCAGGACAGCTCCATTCATGGTCATCGAAACCGACATTTTATCCAGCGGGATGCCATCGAACAGAATTTCCATATCGAGAATGGAATCTATTGCCACTCCTGCTTTGCCGACATCGCTGACCACCCGCGGATGGTCGGAATCATAACCCCGGTGAGTGGCCAGATCGAAGGCCACCGAAAGGCCTTTTTGACCAGCCGCCAGGTTGCGGCGATAAAAAGAATTGGATTCCTCGGCGGTCGAAAACCCGGCGTATTGACGGACTGTCCAGGGACGCATGACATACATGGTGGCATATGGCCCTCGGGAATACGGCGGCAGACCCGGAAGGTAATCGAGATGCTCGGTATTTTGTATGTCGGCCGGGGTGTACAGCGGCTGGACAGCAATTTGTTCCATAGTCCGCCAGATAAAGGTTTCCGGATCCTTTCCGGTTTCTTTTTTAATCCGGTTTTTCCAGGTCTGATAATCAACTTTTAAAGCGGAGCGCTTATAATCTATCTTTGAAAAATTCGGTATGCGGCTCATAATTGCACCCCCTTCTCTGATGCAATCTCGGTCAGGACTTTCAGGACATTCGATTTCATGTGAATGAAAATATTCACTCCGGCCTGCTCAAATCGCGTCCGGGTTGTTTCGTCTATGGGCAACCCGGCGAGAATAATTGAAGTCTCCGGTTTCGATTTTTTAATCATCCCCGCAATCACAGGAACTCCTTCCTGGTAGCTATCATCGAGGCCGCAAATAACAACTATTTCGGCTCCGGATTTGATCGCCTCATGGGCATTTTCATCGGGATTTCCAAAACCTTTGGTCCGGATGACTTCAAACCCCCCGATCTCGAAAAAGGAGGCTGAGAAATCGAGGCGCGGCATATATTCCGCTACCGGTCCCAGAGTGGCCAGAAAAACTTGAAGACCGCCATATTTTGCCCGATGATTCTCGACCGCCGTTCGAAGCTTTTCGAATTGCTTGGCGGCATGGCATTGGGGAACAGGTTTGATTTTCATCGGTGGATCGCCGGATTTTTTCAAAGCCGAGGTTATCTGCCCCAGTGTAGCACCGTTGGAAGCCGCAGTTACAATCGCATCCACCAGCTCATTTGCCTGATTATAACCAATACCGGCGGTTTTTTTCAAGGCGGCTTTGGCATCAGGCGATTGTCTCTTTTTGTCTTGCGTAAGTTCTCCAGTTCTGGTCGCCGCCAGAGCAGTGTAATCCGGCAGATCCGCCTCAAGTTTTGACTCGGAGGCGTTGGGGTACATATTAGTTCCAACGATAATCTTCTTACGGGTTGCCGCAGACTCGGCCTGCAGGTGGGCCGCGGCGGCTACAGCATCCTGGGGATAACCCTCTTCAAGAGCGGCTATCATTCCCCCGCGAATTTCCACATCCCGGAACAATGACCATGCCGCATCGGCAATCTGATCGGTCAGTTTTTCAATATACCAGGAACCGCCGGCCGGATCGGCGACCTCGGATAAATGCGCTTCATCCTTCAGGATTAACTGGGTGTTGCGGGCAATTCGCCGGGAGGAATCATCGGCCGGTCGGATAATTTCATCAAAGGGCGCCACCTGAAGGCTATCGACACCTCCGACCACACCTGAGAAGGCCTCAGTGGTGGCTCGAAGCATATTGACATAAGGATCATACTTGGTTTTGGTGTAACGCGAGGTTTCAGCGTGGAGATGGATTTTCCGCTTATCCTCCGGGACGTTACATGTTTCGAGAACATTATTCCAGAGGACGCGGGCCGCCCGTAATTTGGCGACCTCCATAAAATAGTTATTTCCCAAGCCGAAACTTAATCGCATATGCGGAATAACCATCTCGATATCCAATCCGCGTTTTTCCATCTGGCGCAGATATTCCACCGCCGTGGCCAGAATGAAGGCCAGTTCCTGGACAGCGTTTCCGCCACCCAGATAATAGGCAACACTCCGAACCGCTATGGTTTGGAAACCGGGATTTTTCTTATTTGCCCAGGCGGTCATGACGGCCATTTCATCAAAGACCTGATTCAGCGAAACGGGAAGCACTCCCCGAGTAGCCAGTTCCCCCAGAGGATCGACAGCCACGACACCTTTGAGATCGGCCGGGTTTACTCCGACCTTTTTGGCCAGGGCCAGCAAAAATCCCAGAAATGGCAGTCCGGGAAAACCGGTTTCAATAATTATCGGAATAGTCGTCAGGTCGATCCCTTTAAGGGCAGTCGCCAGATCATCCAGCGAAGCAATCGAAACACCATCGAATCCAACCATGTTATCGCCGACCTGATCAGGATCCAGACCGAACGACGATGCTCCATCGAGCGGCAGAATAACGGACGTCAGTCCACGGGCCAGATCAATAATAACGGCCCGGTTAAATTCCGCCGCGGTCGGATAATTGATTGACTGGGCGATCTCCCAGCCTCCGTTTTTTTTACCGAGCGGAAGGAAACCACGAATGAACGGTGCAAATCCGGGTAAGGATGAAATCCAAGGCAAATCACGGCAATCCTCGGCCCGATATAACGGTTGCAGGGTGATGCCTTCCGGGGTCTCGGTCAGCATCCGTTTTTCAAAAGGAGCCCCCTTGAGTAAGCGTTCGACTTCGGAGCGCCATTCCTCATAGGATGGAGCCGGAAAATCCGACATCAGTTTCTGTTTCTCCGGCATACCGGCGGTTTGTTTATTTTTATCTGTCATAACAGCAAATCCCAATATTAAAACATCTAATGCCTAATCCCTTTTTTGCGGGATATTTCGTCGGATAATATACTATCCCGAATGAATCTGCAAGCCATATCGGAAAAAACAGGAAACCGATCAAAAAGCGGTCTCCGGTTTTCATAATAACTCTGATATGAGAGAATTATCTAACGGAATCGGCGATTTCCGAAGGCGTCAATCGCAACTCCCCGGCCAACCGGTTGACGACCTTATCCGATCTGATCACACAGTCATTCAAACCTACCCCATCATAGGCGTTACCGGTGAAATAGAGGCCGGGGTGGTTTTGAAGCAGGTCTTCCATCCTGGCCATTTTTTCGGGATGACCCAAAACAAACTGCGGAATGCCGCGATCCCATTTATAAAGGCGGACGATTTCCGGTATCGCTGTAATCCCGAGGATATTGCGCAGTTCTGTTTCAACAATATCTATTATTGCCTGATCAGGCAGGGATACCAATTCCGGATCGGTTGCACCGCCCAGCATGGTCCGCAGTTGTACCATACCTGACGGAGTCCTGTCGGTAAAAATCGATGAGGTCCAGATGGAACCGAGAATGTTCAATCCTTCGCTCCTCGGGACAAGGAATCCAAAACCGTTGAGATCATGGGCAACAGCCTCACGATTATATCCAAATGCCGCCACGGCAATCGGGGCATAGGGAATCGAGATCAGCAGTTCGGCCAATAATCGATCGGTCTTTTTCAGTATCTCCGCGGCCGCAAAAGCAGGGACGGCGCAGATAACGGCATCAAAGGAATCCGAAGAACCATCGGAAAAGCGCAGTCGAAAGCCATCTTTCAGTGAATCAACAGAAAATACCTCTTTGCCGATGATAATCCAGTCTGAATATATTTCCTTCATTTTCTCGATCAGGGTATAAAGACCGTTTTTAAAGGACGTCAATCTCCCGCCCGGTCCGGCCGGCCCCCCTCCCCCGTTTTTCTTTTTGGCCATCATGGCTTTAACCAGCGAGCCATATTCCCGTTCCATTTCGACCATGGCCGGGAAACAAGCTCTCAGAGACAGCTTCCTGGCATCACCGCCGAATATCCCCGACACCATCGGGCCGATCAGGTTTTCGGCCGCTTCGCGGCCGATCCGTCGTTCGGCAAAGTCAAAAATGGATTCATCATTACCATCTGTCTTGGGATTGATAAAGGGCTCCCGGGCCAGCCTCAGACGGCCGCCGAGTGAAAGAACCGGTGAGCGCATGAATTTGGCCGGCGACGGATTTATTTCATGCAGCTTTTTATTGCGGTAGATGAAACGTTTTTCGGCCTTGGGATGAGCGGGTTGTAACAACTCCTCGATACCAAGCTCATGAATCATTTGAAGGGTGAGGGGGACTTTATCAAGAAATCCATTGGGACCCCAATCGGTGTTGAAATTTTCAAGGCGATCGGTCCCGATAGTACCACCGAGCCGGGATTCCTTCTCGAAAAGAGTCACCCGGATATTGTCCGGATAACGGTTCATCAGGAAATGCAGGGCCGATAATCCCGATATCCCCCCGCCAATGATGGCAATATTCTTCTTATCCATCGCTTTCATATGCTTTCCAATCTCCGGGAAATCATTTCCGATAAAAATGAGATGAAGCGAGGATCATCGTTGAATGATTCTGTCCGGATAAGGCTCTTGATTCCGGCCCGAAGAGCTAATTCTTTCATCTCGATATCAATTTCATAGAGGGTTTCGATATGATCGGAGACGAAACTGATCGGGACAATTACGATTTCCCGGACACCCTCGCGGCCAAGTTTATCGACTATTTCGACTGTTTCCGGTCCCTGCCACTTAACCGGACCAGAACGGGATTGAAAGCCGAGAATATAATCATATCCTTCCCCGGCCAGCGAAACCGTCCGGCGGACCTGATCAACATAGGGATCACCGGATTTGACTATTTTCAGAGGTAAAGAATGAGCCGAGAAAACCAGCCGGGCCATATCGGGATTTTCTACCTTATTCATTGCTTCACTGATTTTGACTTTTAACAGTTCTATATAACCGGGGCAATCGTGCCAGTCAGAAATAACCGAAGCGGATAATTTGGCGCTATTACTACTCAACCAGCGATTAATTTCCATCAGGGCAGTGCCGGTGGTGACAAGGCTGTAATGAGGATAAAAAGGAACCACCATGAGATGGCGGCACCCGGCGGCATTGGCTTTATCCATAGCTTCTCCGATAAATGGCGGGGAATAACGCATTCCGACCAGACTGATCATATTCGGATAATACTGTCGTAAATTTTTTTCGATATCATCGGCGACCTTCCGTGACCATTTCAGAAGAGGTGAGCCGCCCCCGATGAGCCGATAATGTTCCCGAACTCCGGGGGTCCGACGGGATGCAATCAGACGGGCCAGCGATTTTTGCAGGATAAAGGATAACGGTAATCGAATGATCGAAGCATCGGAAAAAATATTATAAAGATATGGCTCGATATCTTCGAGTGCCTCCGGACCACCCATGTTGAGAAAGAGTAATCCCCAGCAATCGGCAACCGGATCGAAATCAGTCGGGAGATTGTTTACAAGACGGCGGAAATTTGTGGTAGAAGCAACCATGATCCAATAATTCCTATATGGTCCGGGAAAACTGCACTTTTCTATCGTGGTTTTTCTGACGCAAATAGGCGTCGAAAATCATGGCGATATTTCGGACAAAAACCCGTCCCCGGGGCGTAATCTTTATCCCGGATTTATCTCTTTCCAGAAGACCGTCATCAATAAACTCCGAAAGTTCATTATTTTCAATCGGGAAATAATCCGAGAAAGCAACCCCGAATTTGTTCTGCAGTTCGTTATAATCCAGACGGAAATTACACATCAACGAGAGAATACTCCAGCGGCGGATATGATCATCCCGGCTTAAACGGCATCCGCGATACGTGGCCAGGCCATCATGTCTGATTACCTCAGTGTAACTATCAAGACCGGAATAATTCTGGGCGAAGCTGCCGCTTAATTCACTGATCGCCGACATCCCGATTCCGACCATATCGGTGGTTTTTCGAGGTGTATAGCCCATGAAATTACGATGCAGGGTTCCATCGGCCAGGGCCCGCGCCAGTTCGTCATCGGGTCGGGCGAAATGATCCATTCCGATCTGGATATAACCTGCCGCCAGAAAAAGCTCTACGGCGGTGGCAAAGAGATCGTATTTGAGATCAGCTCCGGGCAGACTGGTCTCCTCGATTTTACGTTGATGCGTTTTAACGGTTGGAAGAAAGGCAAAGCTGTAAACCGCCACCCGATCAACTCCCATTTCTATCACCTGTGAAATCGTCCGGGAAAAATCCTCCACCGTTTGATAAGGCAGACCGTAAATCAGATCAACATTAATACCGTTAAATCCTTTCTTACGGCAATAATCGTACAGAGCGACGGTTTGAGCCTGAGTCTGCCCCCGACCGATAGCCTGCTGAACCCGAGAAGTGAAATCCTGGACACCGAAAGAAATCCGGTTAAATCCCAGCGTTTCGAGCAGATCAATCTGGGCGGTTGTGGTCACCCGGGGATCGACTTCTATTGCCAGTTCGGCCCCGGATCCCGTTGAAAACCGTTTGGTGATTGATTCAAAAAGCCGGGCGATCTGTTGTTCGGCCAGATAAGTCGGTGTTCCGCCACCCCAGTGAAGTTGTTGAAGGTGATTACGTCGGTCAAGCAATCCGGCCACCCTGCTGATCTCGCAGTCCACCAGATTGAGATACTGCTCGGGTCGCTCCGGGTCGCGGCTGACCACGGTATTACAGCCGCAGTAAAAACAACGGGAACGGCAAAAGGGTATGTGGATATACATTGAAAGCGGCTCCGGATTATTCGACGCGGTTTCCAGATCCGCCTTATAATCGGAAACCGAATATTCCTCGGTCCATTCCGGAGCGGTGGGATAGCTGGTATATCGCGGGCCGGGACGATCGTACTTATAGAGTAACAGGCGGCTGACATTACCGCCGGACGCGGCCAAATTGCCCCGATAAGCATGGACGGTTTCCACCAGCAGGCGGACATTCTCGACCGGGGTCTGTGGTGTGATACCGTGTCCGAGATTAAAAATAAACCGGTCAGTGTGCCTGGTCTTATCGAGAATTTTCAGGGTCTGCTCCCGCAGTTCATCAGGGGGAGCATAGAGCATATGAGGATCAAGATTACCCTGCACCGTTTTACTCCTCAGGACATCAAGGGCCTCGTTAAGATCGGTTCGCCAATCGACACCAACAACCTCACAATCAAGATCGGCCAGCTGTTTAAGATACGGCCTGCTGTTGTTAACATAAAATATTCTGGGGACTCCTTCGGTTCGGCAGATATCAAATACTCGTTTTATGAAAGGCAGTGAAAACCGGGCATAATCATCCTGAGAGAGAATCCCGCCACGGCTGTCGAATAATTGTACGGCCTGGACCCCGGCCTGAATCTGAGCCCTGAGATATTGACCGATCAATTCGGCCAGAAGGTCAAGAAGTTTCTCTGCCGCCCGGGGATATCTGAATATAAACGGTTTGATTTCATTGTCAGCCGGAGAGCTTTTGCCCTCGACCGCGTAATAGGCCATGGTGAACGGCGATCCGCAGAAACCGATCAGCGGCACCGAGCCGTTCAGTCGTTTCCGTGTCCTTTCGATTCCCTTTAGAATATAATCCAGTTCGGCAGCAGGGTCATAGAGTCTCAGGCGGTCAACATCATCCGGGGAGACAATAGTCGGGTGAAGTCGGGGGCCCTTTTCAGTGAAATCAACATTAAGCCCCAGCGGTTCCAGCGGAATCAATATATCCGAAAACAAAATAGCCGCATCCATACCCAAAATTTCCACCGGCTGAGCCGTCACCTCGGCAATCAGTTCCGGCGAGCGGCATATTTCCCAGAAAGTATGATTTTTTTTTATTTCCTGGTATTGAGGCAGATATCTGCCGGCCTGACGCATGATCCAGATAGGGACTCGTTTATGTACCCGGCCATAGGCGGCTTCGATGAAATCATGACTGGACATTACCAGCCCCCTCAGGTGTAAAACGGTAGCCGACTCCACGGACGGTGTGCAGATAGCGCGGTCGAGATGGATCGGTTTCGAAAGTTTTTCTCAACCTGACGATAAAATTATCCACTGTCCGACTTGATGGGAAAACGTTATATCCCCAGATGGCATCGAGAATCATATCGCGGGTGACGACATCACCGGCATGTTCGGCCAGAAATTTCATTATCATGCATTCCTTCTGCGAAAGTTCGGTGTTTCCATGCACTCCTCTGGCCCTGTATGATGCGAAATCCACAGCACAGCTGCCGAATTCAATTCGATTATTTTCCAAGCTGGTCGTGCCGTACCAAACCTGACGTCTAAACATGGCCGCGATTCTCAGGATCAATTCCTCAAGATTAAAGGGCTTGGACAGGTAATCATCGCCCCCAGCCGCCAGCCCAGCAATCCGATCATCCTCTCGATCCCGGGCGGTCAGAAATAAAATCGGGACTCGTCCGGCTTCTCTCCTGATCGTCCGGCAGACATCAAGGCCGTCTTTACCGGGTAACATGATATCCAGAATAATCAGGTCAAAGCCTTCATTTCGCCAGAAATGGAGAGCCGCCAGGCCATCGGCGGCTATCACTGTATCATAGCCCCGGGCTTCCAGATTAAGCCGTAATCCCTCGGCGATATGTTCATCATCCTCAACAATCAAAATTTTTTTCTTCATCGTTCCGCCAATGGAATCCTGATAGTGAACGTCGTTCCCCGGCCGGAGCTACCGGAAGCCACATCCACTTCGCCATGATGCGCTTCCACAATCTGACTCAACAAGTAAAGCCCCAGTCCGGTTCCCCTGGGATTGGGTGAATCGGGATTGTTAACCCGGTAGAACCGCTCGAATATTCGTCTTTTTTCACCGTCGGGGATACCGATCCCCTGATCGGCGACCTTGATAACAGCCTTACCGCCAAGACTGGACAATTCTACTTCGACTACTTTACGGTCGGGCGGAGAGTACTTAAGGGCGTTATCCACCAGAATGCGGACAGCCCGACCAAGTGACTGGTATTCGGTTTGAGCCATAATATTTTTTTCAAGCTTTTGCCTCAGTTCCCCGCCATAGCGTTTAACAAGCGGTTCCAGACCATCAAGATACTCATTTAGATCTTCGTAAAGATCGGTCCGGCTTAATTCCAGCCGCAACGGCCCTTTGCCGAAATGACCCGCCTCGAGAACATTATCGATCAGATTATCCAGATGATCGCAGTCATCAAGCATTTTCGGATACAACTCGGCGACTTTACCGGCTTCGAGATTTCCTGACTGGAGCGTTTCAAGGTACAATTTCAGCGAGGTCAACGGGGTGCGAAATTCATGGGTTACGCCTTCGATGAAATTCCGCTGGCGGGCTTTCAAATCCTCGGAGATCAAAAGAGAACGATAGATAAGATAAGCGCCCAGCAGAACGATCAGCATGAAAAAGGTTCCCTCGGAGACAAACATTACCACCCGTCCGCGGGCTTCCCTTTCAATCTGTTCCAGTAGCGGGGACGGTATTTGGTCGGGGTTCCCGGTTGTCATTCGGAGCAATTCAATCCGGGCCTGTTTGAGATCCCTGTTATTCTCGATCTGAAAGACAATCCACCAGGTCAGTTGAGCCAGGCAGAAAACGACCAGTCCAATAAAAATAACAAGGGCCATCCGCCCCGGATTTGCGTTCCGGACGGTTTTCAAAACAGTCTCCGGAGATTTTTATAAAGCGCTGTCATAGTCAGCAATCTGCCTGTCAAACAATACTATAAGCATATTATTATCCGATCCAATCCAATATCCGACATATATATATTTTATTCTATACGTCTTATGTCACGGAATTGTCACAGGATAAGCCAATTTTCCAGAATTTCAAGGTTCTGCGCATGGTAAGTTAATGGCATGCCCGCACTTGAAAATCGGAATGATTCGGCAATAAAAATGAACAGGGAACTTTGGATTTATTGAAATTTCAAGGGGAATCAGGCCGGGGTTTCGCTTTTTTGACCGGCATATAATTCCTCGATGTTTTCCAATTCTTCGGTTAGTCGCGACAGGGCGATTTCAACGATATCATCATTCAGTTTCAGACGTTCTATGGAATCGATATTATAATAGTAATGAAGGCCGTCTTTGCCCACCCCGATACCCTGCATTAAACAAATGGCATCGGCCAGATGGACAATATCGATACCGACAGATATAACAGGCGCACTGTTGGGATCATGATGCCAACGGATTATGTCGACGATTTCTTCGGGGAAATTCCATTTAGCCGCAATTTGCGCTCCTACTTCGGCATGATCAATACCCAGAGATTTGTTTTCTGCCTGACCGAATGACAGGTTTTCGCGTTCGACAAAATTCATTATCTGGTCGGAGTTTTCATCAACATATTTTTCCAGGGCAATCTTGCCGATATCATGTATCAGGGCGGCCGTGAAAATCGAACCATTATCGTGAATATCAAGCAGATGGCAAAGGTTGTCGGCCGTAATGGAAACGGCCGTGGAATGTTTCCAGATATCCTCCGCTTTCATCTCATATCCCCGGGCAGGTTTATTAACGGACGAATGCATCAGCGAGGAAATTGCTATCTGGTATATTTTTTTTGTCCCGATCCGAAAGCTGGCATCCCCGATAGAATTGACCGGATTGGCGAATCCCAGGTAAGCGGAATTGGCGGTTTTAAGAACATTGGCCGACAGGGCCGGATCGTGCTGAATAATATTGACAATATCGGTCGACTTTGATTCGGGATCATTGATTATGCCCAACAGCTTATGAACCATAGTCGGCAGGGCGGGGAAAAGTGATATTTTTGCAACGACCTGATCGATGACCTTCATGCGAAATTACTCCAAATGATCATTCTGTTTGTCGGCAGATATGGTATGTGGCTTTGATATTTTGTGAGAATTTTCTTGAATAGGGGATATTTCGTGGTAAAAAGCCAAAATCAGGGATCATCATTAGCCAGCATCCGACACTCCGGGATTAATATAAGATCAAGGCCTGAAACAGTTTGCGGATTATTCTCGACCCGGAATGCTGAAGGCGAAAGTATTTCTCAGCGGACATGAAGTCCGGAGATTTTAACTGCCCCCCGATGGTAACCGTCGGGGAAAAGCCTTTCCAGTTCTTCCAGACTCAGATTATTGTCTTCACAGGTCTGATAAACCGTCGGAATCTCTTTATAAACCTCGAATTGGCGTCGCAGGTAGTAGATTATATCCCAGTGTCTGGAAGTCAGTAAATCCGGCATTTTCAGCTCACTGGCTTTATGGATAGCGAAGTTTTCATCCCAGTCGCCGGGGTTGATCAGGAAACCCAGGGCATCGGTTTCGTATTTTTTTCTATCGTAAATCCGGGTATGATGAACGATATGTTCTTCAATCCAGAATTCTTGAAAATGTCCCTCGCGGTAGGTCACACCGGACAGTTTGCAGGCCCCCCGCAGATAACCGGAGGGAAAGAGCCGTTTCAGGTCACCGAGCCCAAGATCATTTTTCTTGCAGGCAATATACACCAGAGGACATTTGTTGATCTGCTCGAAGGTATTACGAATAAAGCGGATAACCCGCCAGTGATCGTCGGTCAAGCCGTTCTCAATCCCGGCATAAGGGGCCATACCCTCGGCGAAATTTTCATCCCATTCATCCGGTTTCAACAGAAAACCATAGTAATCAACCTGGTAACTTTTCCCCTTGTATGTAAAAGTGCGCATAACCATAATATTTCAACAATACCTTAATATATTATTTTTTCTTCTCTTTTACCAGTTTGCCCAGCCATTGGAACCAGAACTCCAATCCCTGACCGGTTCTACAGGAAATTTCGAAAATATCCAGGGCGCTGTTAATACTCAGCGCATTTTGCCGGACCCGTTCCAGATTAAAATCCGACAGCCCCAGCAAATCGGTTTTGTTGATGACCAGGGTTGAGGAACGTCGGAACATTGAAGGATATTTAAGCGGTTTGTCATCGCCCTCGGTGGTGCTGATAAGAACAACCTTCATATCTTCCCCCAGGTCATAACTCGACGGACAAACCAGGTTACCGACGTTTTCGATAAAAAGAATATCGACACCTTTGAAATCAAGTTCATCAAGGACCGCCAGAACCATCCGGGCATCGAGATGGCAGGCCCCGCCGGTGATTATAGGCCGGACGATCTGCCCGCCGGCCTCGGTCAACCGCCGGGCATCATTATCGGTTTGAACATCACCGGCAATTAACGCCATCGGTATTTTATCCCCGAGATTTTTCAATGTCTGTTCAAGTAGTGAAGTTTTGCCCGATCCGGGGGAACTGACCAGATTAAGGGTGACGATTTTCTCCTTGTCCAGCCTGGCCCGGATCTGGGCCGCCAGACGGTCATTTTCGGACAGGACTTTTTTTTCAACGGTGATTTTATTACTCATCAGGAATTCTCCAACATTACACAACTCCTTAGGCCAATATATAAGTTACGTCAAGTTCTTCACCTCTCCGGACCAGGATATCACCGGATCCGCAGTGGGGACAGATAAAAACATAATCCGACACCTTGAAATCCCGTCGGCAGTTTCGGCAGGTTCCCTCAACCGGGATAAAATCAATATGCAACCGACTTCCGGCCAGAGGAGTATCGACCACCGAAGCCTCGAAGCTGAAGGCCAGGGCATCGGGATCGACCGCGGCCAGAGCGCCCACGGCCAGACCGATTTCGGAAATGCGTGTCAGACGTCGCCGTTTCATTTCGGCCCTGGCGATTTTTATCACCTCGCCGGCAATCTGCAGTTCATGCATATTTCAATCCCGGACAACCCATGTTAGCATCGTTTCTCACAGACCTCATTTACCCGCCAATGATACAAATATGATTCGATTATGGGAATTACTTTTTCGATTGATTTTTCCACTGCCGGGGTGAGTTCGCCACCCACCGTCAGGGGGTCTTCAATCTCCACCGCGAGAATTCTGATATCATCGGGGAAATCCAGCTGCATTTCGCGGGCAATACGGATTAATTCCGGGATACCGGTATAATGCGGGGAGGGGCTTGAAACATTGTTGAGATCTCCGGGGATCAGTTCCAGAACCGTCCCCGGAGGATGTTTTCCCGTCTGGATGGCATCGATAATAATAGCCTGCCGGTATCCTAGAAACAAATCCAGCAGGGCCACCCCATGTTGACCGCTCCGGATCACATCGGCGGCCTCGGCCACTGCACCCGGCAGTTTCCGCGTGATTATTATTCCGATGCCGTCATCACACAGCAATTCATTGCCCAAACCCAGAATGAGCGGCTTCATGACTCAATCCTGCCGGAGTTGCCGGACCAAATTATGATCGCGATCATAGATATCCACCACCAGCGGCATCTCGCCCGGAAGAGCATGGGTGCCACATCCATGGCAGGGATCATAGGCCCGGAAAGCCATCTCGACCATATTTAAAATGCCGTCATCGACTTTGCCACCGGAAATCAGCCCACGGGCGGCCTTATCGACCGACATGGCAATCCGCGCGGCATTGTTCTGAGTCGCCACGATCAAATTGGCTTTGGTTATGATACCGTTATCATCAGTTCGATAATGATGGATCAGAGTCCCCCGGGGAGCCTCGACGACACCAATACCTTCTGATGGGGTATTGGTTGGAATAGTCCGAAAATCGGGATTGATGATATCCGGATCAGCCACCAGTTCCTTCATGCGTTCGGCGCTGTAAAGCATTTCTATCAGCCGGGCCCAGCTGGTCGCCAGCGTAAAATGAACCGGTTTGCCGCCGCATATCTTGAAATACTGCTCGTAGTTTTCCTGAGCCAGCGGGGTGCCCATACTCTCGGCGGCATTCAACCGAGCCAGCGGCGCGACGGCGAAAATGCCGCTGTCGGCGCCGTCCTCGAAGCCTTTCCAACCGATGTTTTTAAGGTACGGGAATTTAATATAACTCCAGGGCTCGACATGCTCATCCATATGATCAAGATATTGGCGGCCACCGAATTTTACGTATTCCTTCCCGTCGGGACCCACCACCCGCAAATCGCCATCATAGAAATTGATCCGATTGTTTTTATCGACCAGGCCCATATAGTAGGTCTTGTGAGTGTAGGTATCCGAGGTTATATGATGCATGTAATCGGGATTTTTAAGAACGATATCATTGAACAGCTTCAGGGCAAATTGGCCAAACTCAACCGACTCATCGGCGGTTTTGATAAACCGGGGTAAATCCTCTTTGGTGATCGATCGGGAAATTCCTCCCGGTAATCCGAAAACCGGGTGAATGGCTTTCCCCATAACAAGATTCATGAGTTCACGCCACTGTTTTCTCATCCCGATCACTTTAAGGCCGATTTCATTGCCCACCTTGCCGAGGACGCCGAGAATATTCCGCTCGGCCTTGGGCGCCTGGGGGCCGACCACGAAATCGGGTCCGGCCAGGAAAAAGAAATGGAGAGCATGATCCTCCATGAAAAAGATATTATACATCAATTCCCGGACTTTTTTGGCCGCCGGAGGCGGATCAACCTTATAGAGATCATCAAGAGCCCTGGTCGCGGCCATATGATGGGCTGTCGGACAGACGCCGCATATCCGGGAGGTAATTTGCGGCATGTCCTCGGCCGGGCGGCCGATGGCAAAACGTTCGAAACCGCGCGATTCCGGAACCTGGAAATAGGCCCGATCGACGTTACCCTGATCGTTCAAAAAGATATCGATCTTGCCGTGGCCTTCAAGACGGGTAATCGGATCTATGGTTATTTTACGGGCCATTATTTTTCTCCTTTCGCATGTTCGGGCTGATAGCTCCGATGCAACAATGAAGCCGGGAGACTGTATCGATAAAAGGTCCCGACCGGATCGGCAATCTGATCAAGGATAGCGGCGATTTCACGATCATCGTTGGAATCGACCAAGGAAGCCATGGCAGTCAGGGCTTTGGTTCCGAAATCAACCACATGGCTGGTGGGTCCCATACAGCCGGTACAAGGCATATTACCCTTGACACAGGCAGCCCCGCAGCCTTTCCGGGTTACCGGTCCCAGACACAGCAATCCCTGGGCCAGGAGGCATTTCTCGGGATCGGCTTTGATTTGATGGGGTCTCAAAAATTCGCGCTGGGCCATTTTATCCGGCTTGGTAGCCCGCCGTTCGCACTCCTCGCACAGGGCCATATCCGGGGCCAGCACCGATCCGGGCGGGGGAAGTTCATTTTTAAGAATACTCCCGATAGCCCCGTTGATCAGATTGACCGGCGGCGGGCAACCCGGAAGATAATAATCGACCTTGATAACCTGGTCGAGCGTTTTGACCGTATCCCAGAGTTTCGGTAATGTCAGGGTCCCTTCAGGAACCTCGGTTTTTTCCAGAGGCTCGGTTCCGTTTCCATCGGTAACACTCAGCGATTTATGATAGGCTTCATCGATCAGGTCGGCCCGTCGGAAGGTATTGGCCAGTCCGGGAATCCCGCCCAGATGGGCGCAACTGCCGAAGGCCACCACCAGACCGGCCTTACGGCGGAGCAGTTCCACCATTTCATGCTGTTCGGAACTGCGGATGGCGCCGTTGATAAAAGCCACGGCCAGGGAGTTGTCGGCCATAGCCTCGACATCCTCCCGTTTGAAATCCAGGGCCACCGGCCAGAAAACGATATCGACGGCCCCGACCACCTTGAGAATATCCTCGGCCAGATCAACTACGGCTTCTTCGCATCCGCCGCAGGAAGCGCACCAGTAAAAGGCGACTTTCGGCTTGCTCATAAAGCACCTCCTTCGGCCACGGCCGGAGTCTGATCGGGCAATAGGGCCTCGGTGGCCCGGTCCAGTGCCTCGGGCTCGAGATGAAGGGGACCCAGGCGACGGACATCCTCGGTGATACGGTTAATCACTTTCTGTACCTTATCCCCTTCCGAGGCCGCAATCCACTCCAACTGGACACGTTCGTCTTCAATACCCATCTCCCGGAGAAGCCGTTTGAGGAGGGTGAATCGCCTCAGGGCTTTGTAGTTGCCTTCCTGATAGTGGCAGTCACCCGGATGGCAACCGCCGATTAAAACACCATCGGCTCCCTGGCGCAGGGCAGTCAGGATGAACTGGGGATCGAGCCGCCCGGAACACATAACCCGGATGACCCGGACGTTGGGAGCATAGGTCATACGGGCCGTTCCAGCCAAATCGGCGGCGGTGTAAGTACACCAGTTGCAGAAGAAAGCCACGATCCTAGGCTCGAATGGTTTTTGGTTCGTATCTTTATCAGACATAATTCACGACTCCTTTAATTTCGCAATAAATCTGCTCATCGGTGAAGAGATTCTGCTGCAGGGCGCCCGACGGGCAGGCCGCGACACAGGTTCCGCATCCCTTGCAAAGAGCGCCGTTGACCTCAGCGGTGTTCTTCTCGCTGTTAAACGAAATAGCGCTGTAGGGACAGAGCATCAGGCAGGTTTTGCAACCGGAACAGAATTCTTCGCGGATGAAGGCCGTGTTTGGTTCCAGTTCGACATGACCCTTGTCGATCAGGGCCAGGGCCTCGGCCGCGGCCGCCCCGGCCTGGGCAACGCTGTCGGGAATATCCTTGGGACCCTGGCAGGCCCCGGCCAGATACACCCCTTCGGTGAAGGTTGAAACCGGCGCCAGCTTAGGATGTCGTTCCAAAAACCAGCCTTCATGACTGCAACTGATATTGAATAACCGCCGCACTTCGTCGGCATCGGCTCGCGGTTCCAGGCCGACTGACAGAACCACCATATCGACCGGGATCCGCCGAACCGCCCCGACCAGAGTATCCTCGGCCCGGATTATCAGTTTGCCTTCTTCCTCAGGTGTCATGGTCCAGTCGGAGATTTCGGCCACCCGTCCCCGAATAAAATGAACATCTTCCTGGAGAAGACGATCATAGAACTCCTCATACCCCTTCCCCGGGGTCCGCATATCGATATAGAAGTTATAGATTTCGGCCCCGGTGCGTTCCTTGATAAGGTGGGCCAGCTTCAAAGAGTACATACAGCAGACTCGCGAGCAGTATTTATTGGTATGGGCATCGCGGCTACCGACACAGTGCACAATCCCGACCTTTTTAGGTTTCTCGCCGTTCGACATAATCACTTCCCCCCCGGTCGGTCCGGCGGCATTCACCAGCCGCTCCACTTCCAGACTGGTATAAACATTGGGATACTTGCCGTAGCCATAGCGTTTGACCCGGGCGGCATCGAAGGTCCGGAACCCGGTCGCCAGAATGATAGCTCCTGCGGAAACTTCTTTTATTTCCTCGGTCTGTTTGAAATTGATGGCCTTGGGCTCACAGGCATCCATACATGGTTTTTTGCATTTCCCGGTTTTCAACTCGGCACATGATTCGGGATCGATAACGGCCACCAGCGGGGTCGCCTGAGGAAACGGGACATAAATGGGTTTGCGTTTGCTCAGGCCGACATTGAACTCGTCGCTGATCCGCCCTTTCTTGTAAACGCAGGATTCGATACACTCCAGACAACCGACGCAGAGGTCTTCGTCGACATAGCGCGGTTTCCGTTTGACCTGGATTCTAAAATTCCCCACAAAACCCTCGACCCCGACCACTTCGGAATAGGTCCAGAGGGTGATATTGGGATGGGCCCGAACCGATGACATCTTGGGAGTCAGAATACAGGCGGAACAATCCAGGGTGGGAAAGGTCTTATCAAACTTGGCCATATGGCCGCCGATGGTCGGCTCTTTCTCTACCAGGTACACTTTTTTACCGGCGTTGGCGATAGTCAAGGCGGCATGAATTCCCGCGATACCGCCGCCGACAATGAGAACATCGGGATTGACCGGAACCCTGGTTTTTTCCAGCGGGACATGACGGGCAACCCGTTCCACGGCCGCGGCAATCAGGGCCTTGGCTTTTTGTGTTCCGGCCGGTTTATCGGGCGTTACCCAGCTGACATGCTCGCGGATATTGGCCATCTGGAACAGGAACGGATTTCCGCCCCCGGCCGCCATGGCGGTACGGAAGGTTGTTTCATGCATCAATGGCGAACAGGAAGCGACCACCACCCGATTGATTAAACCTTCACGAATATCATTCTGGATGATTTCCTGGCCCGGATCGGAGCACATGAATTTATATTCCCGCGCCACCGCGACATTCGGCAACTTGGCGGCAAACTCGACCGCTTCGGGAACATTGACTTTACCGGCGATATTTATCCCGCAGTGACAGACATAAACTCCGATTTTCGGTATTCCATTGGTTTTATTTTCAGCGGCTGACATATTGACCTCCCGTCACTTTATCACCTGTACCCTGGAGATGGAGCGGCACGAACAGCCGCTGCAGGCCGAGATCATGCTCGGCGATACCGAAAGCGGCGCCCATCAACTGGGTGAAATAAGCCACCGCTATGTCATTCCCGTTGCCGTACTTACGGCCGATCTGGGACTGATAGCATTCCAGGTTGAACTGGCACAACGGGCAGGCGGTGGCAATAACATCGCATCCCCGCTTTTTGGCTTCTTTAAGAAGGATATAACTCAATCGCAAGCCGACATCCTCCACCGTTCCGGTCAACGAACCGCCGCAACAGCGGGTTTTCAACGGCCAATCGACCACCTCGGCCCCCAGAAGGCGAAGCAGTTTATCCATGATGACCGGTTCATGCTGGTCATCGAAATCGGCGTACGGCCGGACAATCTGGCACCCGTAATAACAGGCCACCTTGAGACCCTCCAGGGGACGGCTGACCGCTTCTTTGATCCGGTCGGGACTGATATCATTGGCCAGAATATCGAGCGGGTGACGGATTCTCAGGTGATCGGAATAGGACAACCCGGCCGCCTTGAGAGCCTTGAGGATGGTTTTCTGAAGATCGGCATGTTCTTTTAGATAACGGTAGGCTTTATTCAGCCCGAGATAGCAGGCTGCGCAGGGAACGACCATATTGATCTCACCTGCTCCTCCGGCCTGTTTTTCGGCCAGGGCGAAATTCCGGGCGCTCAGGGCAAAAGCTTTCAATTCGCTGATAGCCATATAGGCGGTTGCGCCGCAGCAATTCCAGTCCTCAAGTTCCTCAAGCGGCAGTTGCAGGTGTTCGAACACGGCCAGCATTGATTCCTCGTAAGCCCGGCCGGTGCTCTTCAGCGAACATCCGGGATAGTACAGGTAACTCATGACGACACCTCCTCCTGCCGGGCCAATTGATCTTTGGTCTTGACCATATGCTCGGTTTCCAGGACCTTGAATATTTTCCTCAGTTCCCCGGTCCGTTTGATCGATTCCTTGCGGATTCCCAGCCGGCCTTTCATCCAGAGTTTCAGACCCAGGCCGGTCTGTTTGAACATTTTAAAGGGATTGGTCCTCAGGTACAGATTCACCAGCAGGCGGCTTTCGGTACTGCGGCCGTTCTTTTCCACCGAGCGGAAAAATTCCCGGGCCAGAACCGGTGTCGGAAAGCGCTTGGGGTGAACCTTCTCACGGATGGCCAACCGTTTGGCGGCGTACATGATATCGGTTATTTTAATTTCCTTGGGACATTCGACGGTACAGGAATAACACGAGGCGCAGAGCCAGGTGGTGTAACTGCTGAGAACATCGCCTTTGAATCCGGCCCGGATCATGGCGATAATCTGTCTGGGGGTGTAGTCCATATTGGGACTCAGCGGGCACATTCCGCTACAGGTCCCGCACTGGATACAGCTGTAGAGCTGGTCGCCCCCCGGGATGGAGGCGATTTCCCGGGAGAAATCCGGATCCAGTTCCGCTTCGTACCGCATCTTGCGCCACCCTTTCCACTTCTCCATAGATACTCTCCTTTAAGAGACTTCAATTAATCTCAGAGAACCCGTCCCGACAGCATCGGCTAATTCTGTCGGACAATATGGATGCAGTGGCGCGGCCACAGTACATTATCAGCCTTTATCGGACACCAAAACCAAAGTCCCGGCGTCCGTTCGACCCGCCGGTGTCATCATCATCCGGTCCAATTGAGTTGATTCGCATGCAACCGATCCTCCGGATCGATGTGGCCCAGGGCATCACATGAACCCGGCGGATAGTGCGGGCCGGCGGACGTCGATCAGGTCGAGCGTACTTGTTGAGGGAGGAATTGCGGCCGGCATATACCGGGCCGGAAACTAATGTGAATCTTTTCACAATCCGGGATAAAACAAAATTATCCATGCCCGTCAAGTCCTGTCTTTTCAACGAATAAGACTTTTTTACAGCTAACGGAATGGATATAAAATGAGATAGAATCCCGGTTCCGGATATATTATTCGGCCAGGAAGAATTGCGGTCTCGGTCCAAGAAATATCGACGCCGATGCGCCCTAAAAAACTGCATCGGAACTGAGTCCTCCTGTTTTTGCAGATTAATATACCGCAATGAGAATTTAAGTCAAATATTATTTGATTTTTATCGGGCAGTGGGGGTTTTATGACAATTTCGGATTATCGGCCGACCGAACAAACCCACATTAACCCTTATATGATAACGCCTTAGATGGCCCGCCATACGCTACAATATGGATAATGTTGACTCATATAAATTCCCAACATCATTCCCTTTTACTATTTTCGATATTCTGCCGGGGTATATTTCGACCATTTTCTCTCTCTTGAGCGGCCGCAACGCTATTTTATCTCCTAAACCATCCATATTGGGGCGGTACACAATAATCTAATAGTTGAAAGATTTACGAATTTTCGCCTCTAATGATGTACGCATTCGGGCGGTAGAAGAAAATATAAACTTTAATATCTCACTGATCAGCGAATAATAATAAAATAGCCTGCTGGTCTATGTCATTATATCCCAGGATAACCCGATTTCCCTAAGTTGATTTTTGATTGAATCATCAAACGAATGCCCTCCCCCTCGACTAAATCTCTGAACAAAACACCCAGACATCTTCAATCTTATCCGGATTCTTGGATTTCGCAACCGTACGAGTGTCAACGCGCACCATGCGAGGTCGAATTTGCATAAATCAGGTCCTTTGTGGCTTTCAAGGTAATAATATCGGTTAACCATATTCCCCTATCCTGTTAAATATTATCCTTTTACGATCTTCTTATATCGACTGATCAATCCACGCTCGCACCGTGCGGGGCCGAATTCGCACCGTGCGCGATTTTTTTGACAAATTAAGCCTTTGACCCGTCTTTAAACTACACCATCCTATTATATAAGATACAGTTACAAATCCATGACATTATGCGGCAGTTTTGGCACGGGGTTTGATTGCACATAAAACATCCTTTCAAAGGCTTGTAGTTCCCAACAAGCCGTGAGGTAGTGGTCCTGATGCGCGGAACCGGGCCGGGTCAGCCGAGTGCTTTCATATCGCCGGCACTCAACCGGTCCCGGCCCGGAAGATATTGCCGCGTTATGCAACTACTATATACCCGCATTCCCGTCACCGGGTAAAGCCAAATTTCGGGTGTCAAAACCTGTCACTAAACCGCATTTTTTTCTTGACAAAGT
>JAFGTT010000028.1 GCA_016933955.1 Candidatus Zixiibacteriota bacterium | reverse complement strand
TTTACTGAGGAAACGAACCCATTTTACGGCATCCTCAATTATTACACCGTATAAAAAAATAATCTGGAGGAGGAAACGAACCCATTTGATAAAAAATTTCGCGAAGGATGAAACGAACCCATTTTGAAAAGACTGCCGGGTGGCCCTGGTCTTCAAACCTGCGGCAAACGCCCTCGTCTGCCGCCCACATAAAAACGGGCAGAATGATATGCCATACCATCCCACCCTGAAATATAGAGTTAATCCATTCGGTACAGATCATCCGCCGGCTCGAAGGCGTCCTTGATTCCGGCCAGTTCCACCAGAAAAGCCTGGATATTCTCGGTGCTGTCGGTTAGGACAACATTACCATCAACTATGGTATAGGCGATCTTTCCCGGATGCGCCGCCAGGTATTCCTGCAACCGGCTGTCGGAGATCATCTTAAGCTTTAAAGTCGGCTGGATTTGATCCACCAGGTAGAAGGTGTGGGTGGGAAGCAGATGGATGGATAACATTATATTCCCCTTGATATCGGATTCTTTCGGGCTCATATCCAGAAAGAGGTAATCGCCCATTCGGCACAGATGCACCGGAAGGCCGTACACCTCGCCGTTTTCATCCTTGCCGCCGAAAGTATATGTATTCTCGCCGGCGTCCGTGATCATCACGACCGAATCACCGTCCGCCTCGCCCCATATACCCAGCAGGTTTTCGTCGAAAACAATGTTGTTTTCGGTGGCGATACCGTTAATCGACCGGGTCACGCAACCGGCGGCCAGAACGAACATGGCCATGATACCGATCAGGATTGCTTTTTTCATGGAAGGCTCCTTTCGGAAATGTTCTCGTGTTTTAAGTCTTAATAATATCAGGAATCAAATGGAAAATAAAAGGAAAAAATAAAAACCGCCGAGTATCCGGCGGTTTTAAGAATAGTCAATCGGCAGGGCCGTATAGCTTTAATCGCTGGTCATGATAAACTGCGGTTTCATCTCGAAACTCTGATAGATCGGCCGCAGGCGCTCGGTGTTATAATGTTTTTCGACATTGACGGTCTTTTTGGTGCTGGTGACCACATCGATCGGAACATTATCGTACCGCCCGTTCTTGAGCACCACCAGGCGTCCATGAACACCATTCAGAATCAAATCGAGAGCCAGATTGCCGTACGCCATCGGGACTATCGAGTCGATGGCATCGGGATCGCCGCCGCGAACGAGGTAACCGAGACGCTGGTTGATGGTGTTGACCGGCCGGCCGTTGTTGAATTTGGGCGAAAGGTCCTTGATCTTGGCCGATACCAGATCGCCGATCCCGCCCAGTTTCATATGTCCATAGGCGTCTCTGGCGGTATCCTGAAAAACCATCTCCCCGCCTTCGAACATGGCTCCCTCGGAAACCAGGACAATTGAATATTTGCTGGGATTTTTCAGGCGATCTTGAACCAGCAGTTCGGTCAGGCTTTCGATATTGAATTTATATTCGGGGATAACACAGCGGTTGGCCGCCCCGGCCATGGTCGGAAGCATGGCCGTAAATCCGGCATAACGGCCGAAAACCTCGAGCACCAGAATCCGTTCATGCGATCCGGCCGAGGTGCGCAGGTTATTGGTCATCATGATGGTTCGGGTGATACAGGTACTGAAACCGATACAATAGTCGGTCCCGGGAACATCATTATCCATCGTCTTGGGAATGGCGACTACCTTGACTCCCTCCTGGTACAGACGGACACCGTAACTGAGCGTATCATCACCGCCGATCGGAATCAGGTAATCGACCCCGAGGAATTCCAGATTTTTCAAAACCTCGCGAGTCAGGTCGTTGACATCATCGTTGTATTTGTCCTGCAGATGGAGTGGAATATTCTCCCGCCGGACATGACCCGGATGAGTCCGGGAGCTGTGCAGAAAAGTGCCCCCCGTGCGCCCGGCCTTGTTGACGATTTCCTCCGTCAGGACCATAAAACTGGTGCTGTTGTCGGCTTTCTTATTGCGAATCAACTCAATCGTCCCGGCCCACCCGCGGCGCAAACCGATAACCTTGTATCCTTCCCGAATGGCCCTGATTGTGACAGCGCGGATAGCAGGATTCAATCCCGGGACATCTCCCCCGCCGGTCAAAATGGCGATAACGCCTTTGCTTGTATTGGTATCGGCCACAGTCTAACCTCCGTGTTCGTTCTGCGGTTGCAATTTTTTTTATTTTATCGGTCAAAAGCTGTTATTATTGAATAATATACGATTATTATAACGTCCCTCTTGGGGAGAAATCGAAATCGTCATGAATATGTTCCCCTCCTTCTTGGAGTATTATACATCAATTTTACAATTGGCGAAATGAGACGGTAAATTTTTTACATAAATAATCTTCCAAATGTCGGCAGGAAGTAATGTATACGCTATAAACTGCTGGAAAAAGCAACTTGAAAAACCCCGAGGCTTTGCCCAGAAACCATGGCTTTTGGCAAAAAATCCCACCGACCTGTCATTTGACGCCGTCACCGGGAATGGTTATATTATTACTATTAACCGATGGAGGGAGAAGTAATGTTTCCAAGAAAACCATTAACCGATCATGAACATCAATTCGAAAATCCCGATGAGGCGCGCCATTATGCCGAGCATATGGGCAAATGGAATATGGTTTATAATGATTTTCTGAAAGTATTGGAGAGAAACGGCGTGAGCGGCCGGGTTTTGGAAGTCGGGGCCGGTCCGGGCTTGTTGGCCGCCAGAGTGGCCAGGCGTTTTCCGGATGTGCATGTTACCGCTTTCGAGATATCCTCGGCAATGGCCGACTATGGCCGGGAATATATGAAAAAAAGAGGCCTCCAGGAAAGAGTCGAATATGTGATGGGCGATGCCAACGATCCGGGAGTATTCCAAAACCTCCCCAAATTCGATCTGGTTTATTGCTCCTACAGCTTGCACCATTTCGGAGATACCGAAAAATCAATTAAAAACCTGTTACAGGCCGTAGCCGATGGCGGTAAATTATGTATTTTCGATTTCCGGCGGGTCTGGTGGCTGTATATTATGCCTTTCAAGGACGGTTTTTTCAATTCCCTCCGGGCCTCATATAAACCTGATGAGATGAAGGAACTGCTTGAACGGCTGAATATTACCAGTTTTGAAATAAAAAAACTGTTCCCTTTTCTGCTGTCTGTAACCATTCCCAAACAGCAAACCTCAATATGATTCTGGCATCTCTTTTATAAAAATCTGCAGAATATGAAAAAAAGTGCTTTACAAATTTCTATTTTGTATTATATATGTTTCTATAAGTAGAAACGCCTGAGGTCTTACCAATGTCGACTGCGAATGAAATTATTCGGGTCCTCTGCGAAATTGATGATTTCGCGACCATGAAAAGATTCTTAAGTGAAATACTCACTCCTGTCGAAATTCGCGATGTGGCTCTTCGATGGCGGCTGATGAATATGCTCCATGACCGGGTTCCCCAGCGGAAAATCGCCTCCGAACTGGGCATCAGCCTGTGCAAAATAACACGGGGATCGCGGGTTCTTAAGACCCGGGGTTCCGTATCGAAGAGAATTTTGGATCAAAGGACAGGAGAACGCCATGCATTCAATAGACCCGCTTCAAAACCAGCCCGACCATAACGGTTTTTTCGGCCCTTTCGGGGGACGATTCGTTCCTGATTTTTTAATCGATGTCCTGGATGAAATAACCCGGGCTTACCTGCGTTTTAAGGATGACCCCGAATTTAAAGAGGAACTGGCGTATCTTTACCGCCACTATGTTGGCCGCCCCAGCCCCATTTTTTATGCGGCCAATTTATCACGAAGACTGGATGGAGCCCGGATATACCTGAAACGCGAAGATCTGAATCATACGGGAGCACATAAAATCAATCATTGCCTTGGCGAGGCGCTTCTGGCCAAAAAAATGGGGAAGAAAAAAATTATCGCGGAAACCGGGGCCGGTCAGCATGGCGTCGCCCTGGCCACCGCCGCCGCTCTGGTCGGCCTGGAATGCGATATATATATGGGCGAAGTCGATATCGAAAAGGAACACCCCAACGTCATCCGGATGCAGATTCTGGGGGCCAAGGTAATTCCGGTCGCGTTCGGTCTGAGGACTCTTAAAGAGGCGGTCGATGCCGCCCTGGAAGCGTATATCAAAGACCCGATCAGCCAGTTCTACGCCATCGGTTCTGTGGTCGGCCCGCATCCCTTCCCCATGATGGTCCGCGATTTTCAGCGGGTTGTCGGCGAGGAAGCCCGGAACCAGTTCCGGGAATTGGCCGGCAAATTGCCTGATAACCTGGTGGCCTGTGTCGGGGGTGGATCGAATGCCATCGGGCTGTTCACCGCTTTTATGGACGATAATCAAATTCGGATGTATGGAGTGGAACCGTCCGGGCGCGGGTTTAAGGATGGTGACCATGCCGCCACCCTGACACTGGGCAAACCGGGTGTGATTCACGGTTTCAAGTGTTATTTGTTGCAGGACGAAAGCGGGCATCCCCTGCCGGTCTACTCCATCGCCTCGGGATTGGATTATCCCGGAGTCGGACCGCAACATAGCTATCTGAAAGATCTCGGCCGGGTCAAATACGAAACGGTCAGCGATCTCGAAGCACTCGATGCCTTTTTTACCCTGTCCCGGGTCGAGGGGATTATACCGGCCCTGGAGAGCGCCCATGCGGTGGCTTTTGCCATGCGCCTTGCCCCGCAACTGGACACCGGTCAGACAATTCTGGTCAACCTGTCCGGACGGGGCGATAAAGATATCGATTATGTGGCCCGGAAGTACGGCCGGGAGTACGGTCTCAAATAATTATTCTCCTCTCAATACAGCAGCCTTCACAGAGGTTCCCTGCCGCCGGTTTTATTAATGAAACCGGCGGTTTTTATTAAGGATACCTTGTTGATTCAAGGCGAAAATTGATTATAATTTGTGGTTATATATTTTAGGGACCAATAAATGAATAGGAGATACGATGGAGTGCCATAAAGACAGGAATCTGAAATCATGCAACTGCAGCTACGAACCATGCTCACGTAAAGGTACCTGCTGCGATTGTATCAGTTACCATATTCGGATGCGCGAGCTTCCGGCCTGCTGTTTCAACATCGAGGCCGAACGGACTTATAATCGCTCTTTCGAATATTTCGCCCGTCTGGTCAGTGAAGGAAAATTATAGTTTGGGTGCCCTGGCAACTATTTTTTGAAGCTGAATTTTATGGCGTTCTGGTCACAGCTTTTAAGGCATTCCCCGCATGAAGTGCAGTCGGGGAAGGCAATCGATTCGTTTTCCACCAGCTTTTTTATGGTCGGGCAGGGACTGGCCTCGACGCATTCAAGGCAGAGGGTGCAGGCATCATGATCAATCCGGATACGCCCGGGAGCGATTTTTTCACACATCCATGTCAGAGCCCCGATCGGACAGATGGTATAGCAGAAGGGGCGGTAAAGCATCAGGCTGGCTATCACCAGGATGACAAACATGATAATAAAAAGGGTGTCGATATTCCAGTGAAGCAACTCGAAGAAATTGATCGGGTCATAGACATTGTATGAAGTGAAAGCCAACCACATCTTGTCCATCGGGTTGGCCCCGGTATATTCGGCCAGCATGCGGATATGATCTTTAACAAAGAAGAAAGTCAGGAAAAACATGGCCAACAGCGCCATCCTTATGGTATTAAAAACGGTGAAGTTAAACTGCTTCCAGCGATATTTAAAAGGAATTTTATTTATTAAATCCTGGAGCGCTCCCAACGGGCAAACCCAGCCGCAAAAAAGCTTCCTGCCGATCAGGCTGGGAATAAACATGGCCAGAAAAAGAGCCAGAAAACCGGCGAAAAATTCGCCATAAACGAACTTGAACATGAATAATTTGGTCACCCCGCACATGGGACTGGGATGAAGCGGATAGAAATAATCAAGACCAAAAAGAACGAAGGCCACAACCAGCATACCGATCCGAACCCAGAAGTTGATCCATCGCCCCAGAAGGAGTGTCAGACCGATCGCGGCCAGAATCAAAAATGCGAGATATTTACCTTTGAACAGAAAATCGCCCAGGCCGGGCTACTCCCGGTCCGTCTGATTATGTTCTATTTCGCTTTCCCCGGCCTCGTCTTGATTGGCTGACAAAATGATTTCTTCTCCGGCCGTCAGATCGGAATCCTGTGCCATAACCGGATGAAAAACAAACAGCAGAATTAAAAATACCAGGCCCGTAAGGATGCGGTTAATCATAATTGAAAAGAAAGATAATATTTATCACGATTTTGTCAAGGACTATCGCCCTTAGATCGCTGTTGTGAGGATACTTATCGTCTGAATAAATTGATTGCTTCGGTACTAAATCGCCAATAAATTCCGGGTGGAGGTTTGCAATGCTGATTTGGCAGGATTATCTGGAAATATTCACGGCTATAATTGTCATTGTCGATCCGCTGGGATTGATTCCCATTTTCGTCAGTGTCACCTCAGACCAGACTCCCTCGGAACGGGACCGAACGGCCCGGGTGGCGGTAGTAGCGGCCGGGATTATTCTGATTATTGTCGCCCTTCTCGGAGAAATGGTCCTGGGATTATTCGGTATCAGGATTGCCTCATTCCAGGTCGGCGGTGGATTACTGATCCTGTTACTGTCAATATCGATGCTCAACGCCCGGGTCTCCAGCAGTAAACATACTCCGGAAGAGGCGCTCGAGGCCGAAAGCAAGAACAATGTGGCGGTGGTACCACTGGCCGTTCCCCTTCTGGCCGGCCCGGCGGCGATGAGTACTATTATTATCTATGCCAATCGGTATCCCGGCTGGTCCATGAAAATTTTCTTGATTCTCTGCATTATTGTCGTGGCTTTTTTGGTCTGGCTGGCTCTCAAGGTTTCCCTGCCCCTGATCCATAAACTGGGGCGAACGGGCGTGAATAATGTCACTCGCATAATGGGTCTTTTGCTGGCAGCCATAGCCGTAGAATTCATCGCTTCGGGGTTGGGGGAGTTGTTCCCCGGATTGAAATAGACACTTCAGGACATCAATTAGCATTTGACAGGTCCGGTTCAATATCATAATTTTCACTCGTCCAGAACCATGACCGACAACCGCAATTGCAGGTGACATATGACCGAGTTGTCATATAATCTTTCGCCCGGGCGAACGCTGGGCTCGAATTATCATATTATTGAACCCCTCGGGGCGGGCTGGGAAGGCGAGGTTTACAAAGTCCAGGAAAACCGAACCGGGGTCATCCGCGCCGCCAAACTTTTCTATGATCGCGAGGGATTAAAACAGAGACCCCTGCTTCGCTACGCCCGTAAATTGTACAAACTTCGCCTGTGCCCGATTATTGTTCAGTACCATCATCATGACACCGCCCGTATTAAAGGACGTAATGTCGATTTCTTGGTATCGGACTTTTTCGGGGGCGAAATGCTGTCGAATTACCTGGGACGCCGCAAGGGAGCCCGATTACCTCTTTTCGAGGCCCTGCACCTTATTTACGCCCTGGCGCTGGGAATCGAACAGATTCACTTCCTTGGAGAATATCATGGGGATATTCACACTGATAACATAATGGTGGAAAGGTACGGATTGGGATTCGAGGTTTCTCTGCTGGATTTTCTCGATTTGGGACGTCCGACGCGGGATAAAATCCAGGAAGATGTAATTTCGTTGATAACCATTCTGTACGAAATGATCGGGGGGGCCAGAGATTACCGCAAAAATAAGGCTATTCTCAAGCCGATTATTCAGGGGCGAAAACGGGATTTACTGCACCGCCAGTACCGAAATGCCGGTGATCTTCGGCTGGCCCTGGAAAATCTCGATTGGAATAAATAAAAGCATCCGGGGAGAATTGAAATGAAGTATGGTGCTCGCAACCAGATTACAGGCAGGGTAACCCGAATCAAACGAGGCGGGGTGATGAGCCAGATAACGATCGAAGTGCCGGCCGGGGTGACTATGAATTCGGTCATCACCATGGACTCCCTTGAGGATCTGGGAATAAAAGAAGGCGACCAGGTAAAGGTTATTATCAAAGCGGTCAATGTCCTGGTGGTGAAAGAATAGAATCGCCAATTGGATGTGAAAAATATTACCAAGTCCGCAATTCAGAATTACAGTTTTTTGGGCGATGTCTAAATCTAATACATAAATTTTTAATCAGGAGTTGTGCATTATCTTTTGTATGGCAAATCTTGAGAATGGAATCAAGCGGGCAGGAGTTTATTTTTATGTTCTGGCCGGGCTGTCGTCTTTCGCTTCCGGTTGCGGAGTTGTAAAACAGCCGATGGTTGGGGTTAAAGATCAGCAGGCGAGGACTTTGGAAAAAGCCATTAGAGATGCCAGGGTATTTGTTAATGATAGTAATTATGTTGTTATTGACTCCTTATTTGATCCAAGTTTTGGAAATTATATAGTCCAATTTAAATTTAGGGATTCTACAAGAACTATTTATGTGCCTAAAGATTCCTCAAAAAAACCCCACGATCTTTTTTTTGTAGAAGGAGTTAATTGATTTATTTCTCTTTATTATCAGTGGGTGATTTCGATTAATATGCCTCCGGTATTCATATTTTTGACTTTAATCACGCGTTTACTTTAAAGTATCAGTCATTAATTTGATGTGAATTACCTTTTTTCGGCCGGGAATTTGGCTAATCGCCGTTAAAAATGATCCTTGAGTATCTTTCGATATAAATCGTAAGATATTAAACGACATAATCTTATAGTTTTATTATAATTTTTTACAAAATATCGCTTGACATTATTCGATAATATATTAACTAATTGTTTAGTTAAACCAAATAGTTAGTTAAATTATGACAGAAATATCGCTGACATCTGGCGGGCGGGAGAATAAAGGGCCCGGATCGGCCGAGAAAATCCTCGAGGCGGCCCGGATTGAATTCGCCGAATTCGGTCCGGCCGGGGCGCGTATTGACCGAATTGCAATGCGGGCCGGGATCAATAAAGCAATGATTTATTATCATTTTCACTCCAAAGATAATCTATATCAGAGGATCATCAGGATTCAAACCGATATGATTGCCGAGCATATTAGTAAACTGATAGACAAAAAAATCGACGCAGAGAAATTCCTGTACGAAGTAGCTGAATTCTATCACGGGATGTTTGAAAAAGTCGCCTATTTCCGGCCGATATTTCTGCATGAACTGGCATCCGGAGGCGAGCGGATTAAAGAGGCATTCGGCGAGTCGATCGGCCAAAAGGGTATATCCGGCAAATTGTATGTTATGATTGATGATTATATCAGGGCGGGGCAATTCCGCCGGGTCGATATCCGTCAGGCGATTACCTCTTTTATCACCATGAATATAGGTTATTTCCTTATTGCCCCAGTTATCAATAAGGTATGGGAGATTGACGATGAAAAGAAATTCCGTAATGACCGGCCGGAGGCGCTGGTTGATTTGTTCCTGCACGGTATTAAAACTCGTTAGACTTTACATCTGGTTAACCCTACTTCTGCTGGTTTCGACCGGACCGATCCGGGCGGTGCAGAAATTGACTCTGGAGGAAGCTATCGACCTTGCCATGGAACATTCCTTCGAAATTATGGCCTCGCGTCATGATTCGGCCGCGGCAATGGATAATTATCGGGTTTCAAGAGCATATCGGATGCCGACCCTGACGATTGGCGCGGTATCATATTGGTATGATGACGTCCCCTCGATAGATTTTCCTTTAATCGGTTCCCGGAATCTGGGAGCAACGGAAAATTATCAGGCCGATCTGAGACTTAGCCTGCCATTATATACCGGAGGGCGAATCTCCAATCGGATTAAAACCGGCCGAGAAAATGCTGTCGTTGGGTCTCTGGGAGTGGAGCGACAGCGACTTGCGACGGCTTATGATTGCCGGCGGGCGTATTTGGGCCTGATGCTGGCCGGAGCGACAGAGCGTGCGGCCGGGGCTTCGCTCAAACGGGTTGAAACTATCCGAACTAATGTCCGCAACATGTACAACAGTGGTGTCGCCGACTCAGTTGATTTGCTTGATACCGAGCTGGCTTATCAGAATGCGATTCAGGCCCTGGCCGAGAAGACCTCGGGACGTCAAAACGCCCTGCGGTCCCTGATAAGATTGATCGGAATCGTGGTTGACCCGGCCGACAGCCTGCCCTCTCCTCTGCCCCCGGATACGACCATAATGATCACGGCCGACCGGATAACAAGAACAGAATTGAAAATGTATGATCATCATATCAGGGCTGCTGAATATCTGGCACAGACGAATAAATCTGAATACTTCCCGACCTTAAGCGGATACGTCGGATATTCATACGGCAAACCATATCGTGATATGTTCAGTAATGAGTGGAATGGTAGTTTTATAGCCGGGTTATCCGTGAACTGGGAATTAAACCTGGGAGATAAAACCGGCCGCAATGTCAGCGCGGCCAACCAGGCGGTCTTTTCCGCCCGTATGGCCCGAAATGAACTGGAGGAATCGCTGATGGCAATGGCCGATATTTCCGCGGAGAATCTTCGCCTGGCCTATAGTACCTATCTTCGTTCCCGAACCGAATATTTCATTGTTCGGGATAAGTTTCGGCTGGCGCAGAAAAGCCGCGAGGCGGGCGAGATGTCGGTCAACCGTCTGCTTGAAATTGAAAATGAGCTGACCACTGCCGAGGAGTTGTACCAGGCCGTGATAACGAATTATTATCTGGCTGAGACGGAGTACTTTTATGTCCTTGGTTCGGATAAAATATATGGAGGTCTATAAGATGAAATACCTGTTTATCGCGGTCCTGACAGCGGCCGGATTACTGATGGTCTCATGCGGTTCCAACGACCGGATTCCGGGCGGTTCGGGAATGATAGAAGCAACCGAAGTCCTGGTATCATCGGAGGCTACCGGTCGGTTGATGGATCTCCATTTCGATCGCGCTGACCCGATTTCGGCCGGCGATACCATTGCTTACATCGACACGGTGACGACGGCCTTACGGTTTCACCAGGCCGAGGCCATGCATCAGGCGGCTATTACACAAAGGCAAATAAGCATTCTGGGGCAGGAACAGGCAGAAACCAATCTCGATCTGGCCCGCAAGGAGTACGATCGGGTGAAAACCCTTCTGGAATCGGGCTCGGCCAATCAACAGCAATATGACAAAATCGAAAACACCTTCCATCAGGCCGAACTGACAGTCAGGCAGGCTCGGGCGGCCCGCGACGCCGCCGAAGCCGATTTGAAAAAAGCCGAGTCTGAGCTGGCCTTGCTGACCGAGCAACTGCACAATTGCTTTCCCACCGCCCCGATTTCGGGACGGGTAATTGATAAATACATCGAAATCGGCGAACTGGTCGGAATTGGCAAACCGCTGATAAAAATCGGAAAATTGGATACAGTCTGGGTTAAGGTCTATCTTCCCCCCGCGGATCTGACCGATTTGATACTCGGAGCCACGGCAAATATCGACCCCGAAGACGGCCGGGGAACAATGCTTGAGGGAAAAATAAGCTGGATTTCGGCGGAAGCCGAATTTACGCCGAAAAATATTCAGACCAAACAGGCCCGGGCCGATCTGGTCTACGCCGTTAAAATAACCATATCCAATCCCGAAGAACGCTTGAAAATCGGTATGCCGGTGATGGTAACGATTCCATGATGATCGAAGCAAGTCATCTTACAGTCAAGTACGGCACTCTAAAAGCAGTCGATGATTTTGATTTCATTGTTGACCGGGGGGAAATACTCGCCCTGGTCGGTCCCGATGGAGCCGGAAAAACCTCCATTTTTCGGGCAGTATGCAACCTGATCAACTTCGAAAAGGGTGAGGTTCGGATCGCCGGCTATGACCACGTCCGGGAATTCGACCGTATAAAACCGCACCTGGGATATATGCCTCAGGCATTTTCGCTTTACCCTGACCTGTCGGTCGAGGAAAATATGAAGTTTTATGCCGGTCTGTTCGGACTGGACAGGCATATTCTGGAAAGCCGGATGGAAAAATTGTATTCATTTTCAGGGCTGGGGCCGTTTGCCCGGCGTCGGGCCGGGGCGCTTTCAGGAGGTATGAAACAGAAACTGGCCTTAAGTTGTAATCTGGTTCATGACCCGGAAGTACTACTTCTTGACGAACCGACCACCGGCGTGGATCCCCTGTCACGGAGGCAATTCTGGAGTATTTTAAAAGACCTTAGAGAATCCGGTTCGGCTATTGTGGTTTCAACTCCGTACATGGATGAGGTGGAGCTGGCCGACCGGGCGATTTTTATTCACAAAGGCCGAAAACTGGCCGAGGGGACGCCCCGTGAATTAACCGCCATGTTTCGAGGATATGTCTACCTGGTGGAGATGGTTCCATCATCGGAGTACATGAGTCGTCTGAACAGCCTAGATGGATCGTACGCACGGCGTTTCGGTTCCTCGATCCATCTGTACACTGATGATGAACAATCGGCCGATAATCTTGCCGAGCGTCTTAATGCAATCGATCTCAAACCGACCGGAATCAAGCAAATCAATCCGGAACTTGAAGATGTGTTTATTCAACTGATGGGGAGTTGATATGGAAGCGGCGGTGACTCTTGATGCTCTGACAAGAAAATTCGGCGATTTTACCGCGGTCGATAATATCAGTCTCCGTGTTGAACCGGGAGAGATATTCGGCTTTCTTGGCGCCAACGGAGCCGGCAAAACGACCGCTATCAGGATGCTTTGCGGGCTGCTGTTGCCGACCTCCGGCGGCGGCACCGTGGCAGGGCATGATATTTATCGAGACAGTGAGAAAATTAAGAAATCAATTGGCTATATGTCCCAGAAATTTTCATTGTACTGCGATCTGTCCGGTCGGGAAAATCTTGAATTTTACGGGGCGGTGTACCAGCTTGATAGTCGCCGATTGCGCGGGCGTATTTCCGAATTGATTGAGGCTCTCGACCTGACTGATTTTATCGATCGCTCCTGCGCTTCACTTCCGACCGGCTGGCGTCAGCGGGTGGCCCTGGCGGCATCGCTTCTGCATAGGCCGCAAATCCTCTTTCTTGATGAACCGACCGGCGGGGTCGATCCGGTTTTTCGTCGTCGTTTCTGGGAGATTCTATATCGCCTTGCCGACGAGGGGACAACGCTTTTCGTAACAACGCATTATATGGATGAAGCCGAGTTCTGCCGCCGGATTTCGATCATGCATCAGGGAAAGATAATCGAGATCGGCAATCCGCAGGAATTAATCAGGAAACACAGTCAGCCGGACCTGCAGGAGCTGTTTATAAATCTCATTTCTCAAGCGGGAGCTTCATGAGAAAAATTAGGTTCATGGCGATCAAGGAAATAAGACATATTTTACGTGATCCGCGCTCATTGATAATTGCCATCATTATGCCGATTATGATGACCTTCCTGTATGGTTATGCAATCAACCTGGATATCAAGAATATCAAACTGGCGATAATCGATTATGACCGGACGGCAGAATCCCGCGATCTGGCCGCCCGATTTTACAACTCCGGCTATTTTCTGCCTCCTGATAACGCCGTTGACCCGTCCGACCCGGAACGGGTCTTGAAAACCGGAAGTGCGGCGGCCATTATAACCATTGAGCCGGGTATGGCCAGGGCCCTGACCGATATGACATCTTATGAATTGGGAATCCTTATAGATGGGGCCGATGCCAACACGGCCCTGGCCGTCTCGAGTTACGCCAGTATTGTTATTCGGCAGTTTTTCATGAATCAGTTACCAGAGGGAATGGAATTCCCGGGGATAATCATATCACCCCAGATTTATTACAATCCCGATCTGAAATCATCGCACTTTTTTGTACCCGGACTGATTGCGGTTATCCTGATGATGATTTCTGCCCTCCTGACATCGATCACCATCGCCCGGGAAAAAGAAACGGGGACAATGGAACAGCTTCTCATAGCACCGGTAACCCCGGTTCAGATAATCACCGGCAAGGTCCTTCCCTATATCGGATTGGCCTTGCTTGATGGAATTCTGGTCTTGCTGTTTGCGGTTTTTTATTTCGGGACACCTTTTTCCGGATCGATTATTCTCCTGCTCGCAATGGGATTGATTTATATCATCGCGGCCCTGTCAATCGGAATATTGATCTCGACTCTGGTTAAAACCCAGCAACTGGCTATGATGATTTCTATGGTGATTACCATGCTGCCATCGGTGATGCTGTCCGGTTTTATTTTCGAGATAAAAAACATGCCGGTGGCCCTGAGAGTTATAACGCATATTATCCCGGCCCGATATTTTGTAGAGGTAATCCGGGGAATCATGCTACGCGGATCATCGCTGGGAGTGCTAATGATTCAGGCTGTTCCGCTGGTTATAATCGCGGCCATTCTTATCGGTGTAGCCGCCAGAACTTTTAAATTGAAAATCAACTGATTATGATTCGCTCCATTCTGGCTTTGATTAAGAAAGAATTTTACCAGGTCATCCGCGACCGGAACATGCTGTTGGTGATATTTCTTATGCCCCTAATACAACTGCTGTTGCTGGGTTATGCGGTCAATGTGGATGTAAAGAATATCGACTTGGCTTTATACGACCATGATGGTACGGCATTTTCACGTGAATATATCCGATCCTTTACACCGGGAGGGTATTTCAGAGTTCTTGGGACGGATATCAGCTTGCTTGATATCGAGCGCGGATTCAAGGAGAAGCAATTCGGCGCCGCCATAATTATTCCACAGGATTTCGAAGCCAATCTCGAAACCGGACGGGCGGCCACGGTTGGATTTATGATTGATGGCACCAATGCCAATTCGGCGGCGATTGCGCTTGGATACGCCAATATGATAACGGCCGGCTTTGGAGAAAAAACCGCCGGAATCAGTCTTCCGATCAGTTTTAACAGGAAGGTGCTGTTCAATCCGGAAATGGAATCTGTCAATTACATGATCCCGGGAATAGTGGCCACCCTGCTGACCATGATCACCGTTATGTTAACCTCGATGGCAATTGTTAGAGAACGCGAGATGGGGACTCTGGAGCAACTTATGGTGACACCGCTGTCATCGCCGGCCCTGATCCTTGGTAAAACTATCCCGTTCGCGATTCTGGGATATATCGAAATGTCGATGGCGCTGGTTTTCGGAATTCTCTGGTTCAAAATACCATTTGCCGGATCATGGCTGTTGCTTTACAGCCTGTCTTTCGTGTTTCTATTCACGACCCTGGGAGTGGGAATGTTTTTATCGACGGTATCGAAAACTCAGCAACAGGCGATGTTTTATGCCTGGTTTTTCTCCATCTTCGCGATCCTGACCTCAGGCTTTTTTACCCCCATAGCCAACATGCCCCGGACTATCCAGTATTTAACCTACCTGAACCCGCTTCGATATTTTATGATTATCGTTCGGGGAATTATGATGAAAGCGTCTTCAGTATCGGTTCTTTATCCCGAAATACTTGCCTTGGTGATTTTCGGGATAATAATTTTATGGCTGGCCTGGATCCGGTTTTCCAAACGGATTAAATAGTAATTCATCGAAAATAAATGGCCTACGCGGGTGCAATGCCGTCAGCGCAGATTTTTTATGGCCAAGCTGACAAATGGTTGTTTTACCTTTTTGGATTCAATACTGCAGTGGCGGTCTATATCGGATTTATCGCGCTGGCCGGATGAGCGGTCGAAACTGGTGATGCCGGTTTATCCAGATGTAACTGCGGTGCAATATAAAGACAAAACCATCTAAACAACCGGGATGAGCTTGAAAAAGTGGTTGTCGCGGGAGCCTTGGAATGGCTCCGCTCGATAATCATGATTTCACATTCTGCCATGGGACAAGCAATATCGGAAGGCGGCACTGGCAACAAATTCTGGAGCCCTCACTGCCGGTCCAGAATGCCCTGGTTCCGCCTCGGCCAAGAGTTCCAATTACAACCAGATTCATCCCCATGGTCTCAACGGCCCTATTTATCATACCGGCCGGGTGACCGCGGAAAACATCAATTGTCACCGCCAGACCTTTCTTTTCCAGAATGCTTCGATGTTCATCAAGGTATTCTATGGCCTGAGAAACAGACATATCCAGCATTCGGTCGGTCGTTCCCGGAAGAAGGCGTCCGGTTGAACTCCATTTGCCCGGCAGAGTATCGAAGGTGGGGACAATCGTCAACAGGTGCAGAGAGGCCTTGCAGGCCAGAGCGAATTCCGCTGCCAGAGACAAACCCTGCTCATGTTCTGGCTGGCCGTCAAGCGGCACAAGAATCCGCCTGATTACAACATCATTGTCAATATCCTCCGGCTGAGGAATCACCACTACCGGAGTCTTGCCCATTGAGATAACCTGCTGAGCATTGTTTCCAAAGACCAGATCTCGCAGTCCGCCCCGTCCATGGGTGCACATTACGATCAGATCGGAATGCAGTTCGCCGACATGATCAGAGATTCCCGCCGAAATTTCCGTGGTTTCCTCGGTATGAACATGACTTTCGATAATCGTCTTATCAGAAAAAAAACGACGGCTAATAGTATCCAGATATTCAAAGGCTTCATCGGCATTTTTCAAATGCGGCTGGCCATGAATTTCTTCGGGCGGGTTTTTTTCAATTATATGTACCAGGGTCACCCTGGCGGCAAACACCTGCGCGAGGAAAGCCGCCATCGGCAGCGAAGATTCTGCCAGAGGAGATCCATCGAGGGGAACGAGGATATGATTTATCATAAATTTCATCCCGAAAACATAGTCTGGCATATTAAATACAAATTCAAAGCTGCGATCAGGGCGCAATTAAACTTACAGCATATGTTGTCAGGGAACGATTCACCAGACCGCCCATTATATCTTTGCGCCGGGTGATAATAATCAGCGGAATGACGGCAAACGGTAATCCAAAGCTTAAAACCACCTGGCTGATAACAAGAGTCCTGGTGGGATCGAAGGCCATGGCAATCACGATTATCGAGGGAATAATTGTCACTAATCGACGTATCCAGATAGGGATATGGCGATGTAAAAAACCTTGCATAACAACCTGACCGGCACTGGTACCGACAGTCGATGATGATAGCCCTGCGGCCAGCAAAGATATGCCGAATACCCATCCGGCGGCCTTCCCGAGCAGGGGTTGAAGAGTCAGGTGCGCGGCTTCAATAGTCCCGACCTCGGTCATGCCCTGTCTGTGAAAAGTGGCGGCCGCCATAATCAGCATCGCCATATTGACAAGTCCGGCAATTCCCATGGCGATGAAAACATCAGCTAATTCAAAGTGAAAAAGACGTTTCAGCTTGGCCGGATTACGGACAATAATTCGTCTCTGGGTCAGGGCTGAATGAAGAAATATGACATGAAGCATAACCGTGGCCCCGAGAATGCCGGTAGCCAACAAGACACCATCCGATCCCCCGAATCCCGGAATCACAGCTCCTGTTATAACCTGTCCCCAATCGGGTCGATCCAAGACCGTTTCAATCAGGTAGCAGACGGCAATAACACCGACCATGGCTGTGATAACCGCCTCAAGTGGACGGAAACCGTAGCGTTCCAATCCCAAAATCAAGAAAGTGGCAATTGCTGTAAGAATTGCCCCGGTAAGAAGCGGTATTCCCAGAAGCAGGTTTAATCCCAAAGCGGCTCCGAGGAATTCGGCCAGATCGGTCGAAATGGCAACCAGCTCCATTATTACCCACATAGTCCAGACAATCGGACGGGCAAAATGCCGGCGGCATTGTTCAGCCAGATTCAAACCGGTGGCGATGCCCAGTATGGCTGACAAGGCCTGAATCAACATGGCCATCATATTGCTGGCGACAATGACCCAGAGAAGAGTATATCCATATTTCGATCCGGCCTGAATATTGGTAGCGAAATTCCCGGGATCAACATAGGCGACACTGGCGATAAAGGCGGGGCCCATGAAGGGTAGAAGCCTTTTTATCAATCCGTCCTGTTTTTTCCGGAAAGAGCATTGCGAGCGGCCTGCAGGGCTTTGGCATCGAGGGATGGGGGTCGGAATTTCCTATTCCTTTTTTTATCTTTATCCAGATTCATATATTAGTGCCGTTATCTCTCCGGAAAATCCTGTTCCGGGAATAATAAAGATAATGTAAATATGCTTATCAGAGGATATAAACTTATAACAGGCTATTATATTCAATAAGCATTAAAAAAAGGGCGGCCTGCCAGCCGCCCCGAATTATTATATTCTTTTAAGGTCATTATCACCATTTAAGACTCTGGGACATGGTCAGGACTTCGCCGAAGACACTGACAAAGAATGATCTTTCGCACTCCAGCATGAAGATGATGGTTTCCTTATTTTTTTGAACCGCCACCATACCAACGGCATACGTACGCGAAATGGTTTCGCCCATACCCAGATTCTTGATATAATTGGCGACACCTTCCCACTGCACCGCCTCTCGACCATCGATTTCGATCAATTTTTTGGCGGTCGTCTTCAAACCTTGAAAACTTACATTTTCTTCAAGAGCAATCATATCCTTGAGCAATTCCTTTTTCACATCGGATTTATAGGAATCGCTGGCCAGCGAATCGGCAAAGGCAGCCGGAGGCATCGGCACCTTGCCTACCAGAATAACAAGCTCGGGGACTTTGGCCAGGGCGGGAAACTGCATCAGATCCGGAGGGATTTCATGATTTTGTTGATTCAGAATGAGGCGGACATCATTATCGGGTTTTTGAAGTTCAGGTTTCCAGTTTTCAAGTAATGTCAGGGTGAAATCGTATTGGGAATCAGTATAGACATTATTTTCGATTTCTCCCGATTTTTTGATTTTTTTGCGCGCAAAGGCCGTGGGCATACAGATCAATAATACCAAGCCGATGATTAGCAAACGTTTCATGATAAAACCGACCTCCTCTTTGATATCTGCTGAATATATTTCTTATTTTCAGTTCTAAAATATTATACAAAATAAAAGCTCCTTTGTCCACCCGATCATTGAGACCATAAACATAATGATCCGCCGATCATCCATTGATCATTTATACTCATAATCGACAAAATAACAAATGGTGCTTATTGGCGATCATGGAATATTCTTCTCAAGATATTATATCTCAATATATTAGCTTGCGGCGAAGCAACCTTCCAACCATTACCGGATAAATTTGAAACTTGCCTGTAAGATTTAAACCCTTCGATGGATAGTATTGGTGGCGGTTACGCTATAGACTTGAGCACATGATTCGACCGGACTTCTCCGCACTACCGCTGATAATGGAAATAAAAAAAATGGAATTCCAAACCTGAAAGGAGGTTAAAACCGACAGGATTATAGTCATTTCAGCAACCGGCAAACATTCCCTGCAGAAATCCGGCTATCAGGCGAGAATGTTCGGAATTTTAATGGAAAGATGGCCGGAGGAATCAAATTGACTTAAACCATGGAGGACAGATCATGCAATCATATGTCAGATGGAAAAGGACAATGCTCGCTGTCACACTGGCCGTATTGGTTATTTTAGGGACCTTCGACGGCATTCCGGCAAATGCGGAAGTCAACAACCGGGCGGTCATACTCGAACAGTTTAAAAGTGATAACCCGGGGGCCAAAATATATAATCGGGATGGCTGCATAACACGTCTGTATGGAGCCCCATTGGGCACCGGAAAGAGCCCGGAAAAGGCGGCGGAGAATTTTATCGCCGAATATTCGGAAATATGGGGAGTCCGGTCGAATAATCTTGTTCCCGGAAGCCGCCGCAATCCCAGTTTACGAATGCAACCGGTGATGTATTTGCCTGAGGAAGACCGGTTCAAATTTTCCCTGATTTATTACACACAATATCAGGATGGTATTCCGGTGTACGGTTCCGAATTAAAACTGCTGGTTCGCAATGAACCTGGCTGTCCAATCGTTCTGGCTTCCTCATCGCTTCGGGATCTCGGCGATTTTAAGGCCGATCCGAGCTTGGCCGGAAAATCATGGACGGAAGCCGAGGCGGCCGCGCGGGCGGCCGAACCCGGATTGACCGATTTTGGACGCCAGGCTGTGGTCGTCTGGGCCGGACGGGATGGTGCCCCGGAAATTCCGCGGACCGCCGTCGAATTCATCGGCCGGGCCGATGATGGTGGGGCCTATCATTTTATTGTCGATCCTGTCACGTCAGAGGTTTTGTCCAAACAAAGTCTCATTTTCGATATTGATATAACCGGCTCGGTGCAGGGCATGGCCACCGAACCCAATGCCGCTGATATTTGTAATGATGAATCGCCGGTGGGCATTCCCTATGCCAAGATTAAAATCGGGGCCGATTCGGTTTTCACCGATCAGAACGGCGATTTTATTTTTCCCCACAATGGCAGCACTCCGGTTAATGTAACATCCTCGCTTCAGGGTCAGTATTTTGTCATGGATAATCTGGCCGGCGGCGAAGCGTCCATCACCACTTCCGTCAGCCCGCCGGGTCCGGTGAATTTCATACATAATGAAACTAATGGCGATGAATTCGAACGAGCCCAGGTTAACGCCTATTACTATGCCAATGAAATCCGCGATCTGGTGATGCAGGCCAACCCATTATATCCGGGTGTCCATGATCAGACAGGCTTTTTGCTCAATGTCAACGCCGAGTTCAGCTGCCAGGCCGCCTTCAACGGTCAGACCATGTCGATCATACTGGGGCGCGCCGGTGAGGGTTGCTCCAACGCGGCTTTTCAGCCAATTATTCAGCACGAATACGGACACTACATCGTTTTAATGTCCGGAAATACCTCACAATGCGCTTACCATGAAGGCATGGGCGATTGCATGGCGGTGCTTTATTCCGATATGCCGGAACTTGGTCTCGGCTTCTATGGTGACTGCAATTCCGCCAGCAGGACGGCCGATAATGATTTCCAGTATCCCTGCGAAGGAGAAATTCATTATTGCGGACAATTACTTTCTGGCTGTATCTGGGATACCAGAAACGAGTTGGCTATCACCGAACCGGATACTTATCGAGATATCATAGCCGATCTTACCATCAACAGTATCCTGGTCCATGTCGGAATAGAAATCAATCCCGAAATCACGATCGATTTTCTTACCCTTGATGATGACGACGGTAACCTGGGCAACGGCACCCCGCATTACGCCGAAATTGCGGCCGGTTTTGGCGCCCACGGGATGGATGCCCCCAGGCTGGTGTTCATGAGCGTCTATCCGGAACGGAATGCCGTGGATGTTCCTCTCAGCAGTGTTATCACCGTTACCTTCGATGAAAGCATGGATTCGACCACTGTAACAACCGCTTCGTTTTTGGTTCGCAGTAATTTGACCGGGCCGATTGATGGAACTTTGTATTATAATTCGGAATTTAAAATCGCCGCTTTCGTACCCGGAGAGGAATTCGCCCCCGGTGATCTAATCACCGTGACCCTTACCCCGGATATCGAAACCTCGACAGGCGAACCTCTTGTCGACGGACTCGGGTTTGACTGGTCGATTGCCACTACCTCCTGCGGCTATGCCGATTTCATTCCCGGCCCGCCTCAAATTCTGCTCTATCCGCCTGACGATTTTATCACAGCCGATTTCGATGGCGATGGTACTTTTGATATCGCCTCGTACAACACCGCCTCAAATAAAATCACGGTTTCATTCAATGATGGGACGGGACTATTCACAAATTCATCGATAATTTCATGTATCAGCGGCAGCGGGCCATCCGATATTCAAACAGCCGATTTTGACGGCGACGGTGATCTCGATCTGGTTACCACCAATTATCTGAACGGTACCATATCGGTTTACCACAACGATGGTTATGGTGATTTCCCCGATCAGACTCATTCCATCATGCCAATAGCGCCCTGGAAATGTTATCCGGCCGATTTCAATAACGATGGTGTTATCGACCTGGCGGTGGGATATAACACCGGCGGTACCTCGGGACATCACCTTGGGGTGGTATACAATTCCGGGAGCGGGACTTTCAGTTACACTGAGCCCTATTCTCAGCGCCGTTTACCTTCGGCGGTCAAATGCGCCGATATCAGTAATGATGGTATTCCCGACATTATTGCAACCCATTCCGAAGCCTTCACGGTGGCTGTTCTGCTGAGTAAAGATGACGGAACTTTCGCCGAGGATTACTTCCCGGTACCTGCCAATCCAACCGATCTGGTGGCCGCTGATTTGGATCTTGACGGCGATCTGGATCTGGCTGTTTCGAACAAGAACGCCAACACTATATCGGTTCTTATGAACATGGGTATTGGAATCATGGGGGCGAGAGTCTTATACGATACCGACTCCGGTCCCACGGGCATCGCCGCCGCCGACTGGGATGGTGATGGTGACATGGATCTGATAACTGCCAATCGGACGGTCGGTACTATCTCCGTCTTTCTTAATATCGGCGATGGGACATTTTCCGATGCCGAAAATATTTCGGTTGCCGCCGATGCGGCAGGAATCGTATCGGCCGATTTCGATGGTGAGGGAAGTATTGATATAGCCACCATCCATCCCACCGGCAGCAATCTGCTGGTAACCGAAAATTTCGGACAGCCTCCGGCCCCGATCCTGTATGCTCCGGTGGATGGAAAAACACTCGATGAGCCGGCTCAGCCGACCCTGCGTATATTATCGGTGCCGACTGCATTCCTGTACTGGTACCAACTGGACAACGACAGCGATTTCAGTTCACCGATTGTTTCGGCCTATTATATCACCGACACCGCTTATACTATCCCTATTCAACTTGGAGACGGAACCTATTATTGGCGGGTTGCGGCCGGGAACAACTGCGGCGTCGGGTCCTGGTCGGAAGTACGACATATCGTGGTTCTGGCCGCTCCCCCACCGTCCTGTCCGGTGCTGTACAGCTACGACGGGACTTCGTTTGTGGAAGAGAACCCGCTTTTGACAGCTTGTGAGTTATCCGGATATTCTGATATTGTAACCGATTATTACCTTGTAACCAAACCGGTGGTACCGCGTGACGGTCGGGTTGTTTTTCAGCTCCGCGAGTTGGAAGATGAAATCACATATCTCGATAACCTGGAATTGATCACTGTCGATCACGATGGCATGACAAGAGCCGGATGTACCGTTGATGGCCAAATCTTCACCTTCCGGTCATCCTCGGAACCAATTTCGGTGATCGATCAGGATGGAAAAGACTGGACCGAGGCGGTCACGGCCGCGGATAATATTTTGTTCCATGCGGATCAGTCCGGTTATCTGATGGTGACTTTTCCTGCTTCGGGATCGAATACCGGCCTGAGCTTTTCCTCACCCCAAAAGCCACCCTGCCTGTATGACAACCCGACCCGTAAAATAGCGGCGGAAGAAATCCCTAACACTCTGATGGTCGAACGGTTGACGTCATCCGGAAACTGGGTAACATTACCGGATATCCCCTTCCGAACCAATCCCGGTGCGGCTTATATTATGAGCGATATCCAGCCCGGGGAGGAAACTGCAAACCTGACGGTTCGGATTTCCTGGAATGGCCGGTTTGCAACCGATGAAATCCGGCAATATATTCCGGCCGATGAAAAAGCCGTTATTCGGGAATACGAAGCGTCGGATTTCCGTATGCAAACCGTCAATCCATCGGCCAAAATCCGGACCGGATTCGATGGTTCGGAAGCTGTCGTTCTTGAAAAGGGCGATCTAATTGAACTGAGCTTTAAGGTGGAAAACCTGTCCGACAATTCAATCGTTCGCGATTTTATTATACGGGCCACCGGACGGTACCAGCCCGATTATACGGTTTACAGCCATCTGGTTCCCGCCCAATTTCGCCTGCATGATAACTATCCCAATCCTTTCAACCCTGCGACCATAATCAGCTATGATCTTCCGGTGGCGGCCCCGGTCAACCTGGATATATACAATGTCCTTGGCCAACGGGTCAGGAGTCTGGTCGACGATATTCAGCCGGCGGGACATCATAATGTCCGCTGGGATGGGACCGATTACGCCGGATCGCAGGTGGCCAGCGGAATCTATTTCTATCGCCTGACAGCCGGTGATTACACCAGTTCAAAGAAAATGATTCTTCAGAAATAGTATCGGGATTCACGAATCGAACAAAAAGAGGGCCGAATGATCGGCCCTCTTTTAATTGGATAATTTGACTGCGTAAATATTCGTCAGAATTTAAACAGGTTTGGATTATAAACATAATTGATCAGCGCCTCGGCGGTGGCTGGAGAAACCGGCCGGATCATGACTCCGATTGAGGCTATCTCATCCTGGTTCAATCGGGCCTGAGATACCACCGTAACCGTTATGGCGGTATTATCATGGCGATTATTATACTTATCATCGAATAAAAATCCACTCATGATACTATTGGGATCGAGAGCTTCGACTGTCCCGCCCCAGGTCCGTTCAAAAACCTGCTGGAAGATTTCCCGGGTATAACCATAATGAGTGCAACACAAACCTACATACAACCTGTTCCGGTCCGTTCGAGAAATGGATTCCAGCACCTCGCTGGCATACATTTCGATCATGGCCGAAACCATATCGCTTTTCGGATCGACCTGAATTTCGCTTTCCAGCATATCGCAACCCTGGGTCAAAATTTTGGTAGAGTCAATACCCCTGGCAATTAAAAGCCTCCGGTGCGTATCCTGGCCGATCGTAGTTGGAGTACCAAGGATAACTGCGACACCACCGCTGTCATTTTTTAATTTATCATAAATTAAATCAACTCCGAATTTAACTATATCGACCACCGGAATCTCCATCTGTCGCGAGAATTCAGTTTGCGCGTAGATAACCGAAAGAGTATTGCAGGCGATCAGGATTAAATCGGGATGATAATTTGTGGCCATACTGTTGAGAGCGGAGTTAAAGGTAATTACCTTTTCGGCGGTACTGCTCATGCCGTTGTACGGGCGGCTTTCGTCCGGCAGAGCATTGAAATATACCATACTGACCTCACCAAAAAGGCCATAATCCCGGAGTCTATGTTCAATATCGGCGGCTACCGAAAGCCCGCCCAGACCGGAATCGGTCAAAATGATGGTGACTTTGTCTTTCTGATGGAATTTCGCAAGGCGGTCCTGGAGATTGTCATGGACTTTATTCCCGTGGGAACATGACAGGCCGAACAGTATTAGCGGCATAATGAATAGAAACTGCAGGATTCGTGAAAAAGATATTTTCATCACATTGCTCCATGACATTTTCAACATTTTCATCTTATTATAAGTCTTTAACGCCCCAAACGCACTTGTAAAAAAGGTCCGGTCAAAACCGGACCCTTATTGCGACAAAAATCCACGCCGTGCCCGTAAAATTGCCGGAATATTTACGGGTGAGTCGGCGCCGGACCGCCGCTGTACAGGTAATTAATTAATCGGGTCACATCCAGGATGTTGATGTTTCCATCGCCATTGGTATCGCCGGTTCCAACAATCGGTTGAGGAGGTTCCGCTCCCCGATAGAGGTAGTTTATCAGATGAGTAGCATCAAGGATATTGACACGATAATCAAAATTAGCATCGCCGGATTTATGACCGATCATTTGCACCCCGGCCGACTCGTCAAAATCACCGCCGCCGCTGAAACTCCCGGTTATGGTATAGGTCTGATCCGAAACATCCCACAACAACGGATAGCCATCGATAAAGGCTCTTATATCCAGTTCTATTTCAAGGACATCGCTGGCAAAACCGGGATAAGAGGAGATAATCGTAACCGCCAGCGGAGTCAGGCCGTTAACCCGGACGGAGGCGGGATCAATTTCCCCGACCCCATGATCGCCCCCGGCGAATTCGCCGCCGAGATAGAATATGGCCGCAAGGTTACCGTAGGGATATTCCATAAAGGCAAACATTGGATCCGGTTTGACAATCAGGATATTGTCCGCGGTGACGGTATCGCGCCCGAGAGTCCAGAGCGACATGGAACCCAGACCCTCGAGAGTGAAAGTATTGGCGGAAAGATCAACCGTTCCGTTATACAGATTCCAGCTGGAACCGCCGTCATCAGAGGCGTACCCGGCCAGCAGCGCTTCGGGAATGCCATTCAATTCATCATCGTTATAATGAATCACCAGGGTGGCATTAAGTCCGGTATTATTGGTCGGGTTGATATCGAAATACCTTGCAATTCCCGGAATATCATCAATCATAAGAGGTGTTCCGGTAACACGGCGTACCGTTGTTTCTCCGGGAGCAGTATCGAGCGCCTCGATTTTCAGCCCCAGATTGCCGAATGATTCACTAACAGCCTGATCCAGAGTTCGGGTCGCAACTGCATTTCCCAGGACAATAAAGCCGGCTGTCTCGTCGAGTGCGGCATCGGGCCCAAGAGTCAGGGTATAGGTGTCCGTCATTAACGGGCCATCCTCAAGCACCACATTACCATTGGCAGCTATATCATGGGAAAGAGCCACGCCCTGGTCACTGGCAATGGATAAATTATCAAGAACTCCGGGATCGGTCGGCATTTCTGGTCCGGCAACGACCGCTTCGACAGAGCTGGTATAACGCAGGTTAACACCTCCGAGAAACACCGGCGCCACAGCTATCTGGCCGGTCGCGCGGGAGATGAGAGTTCCGTCGGATACGGCCAGGGAAACTTCCGAATCGCTGTTATCAATCAGGCCGCTGGTCATACGGACTGTCCCCTCGACAGTTAGCGTATGTGGGTTATCGGCCGCCAGCAATAATTCGGCGCTGTTATTGGTGGTAAGGCTGTCTAACACGTTGCGATCATCGGTCAGGGTCCAGAGCTTGCGGGTACTGCCCTCGCTGTAACTGAATTCCACCCCGTAATAGTCGGTATCGACTACCTCCTGATCGGAGCCCGAAGAATTGCGCATATAACGGACCTTGCCGTTGTTGTTAAAGGTCGGCGGAAAAACGGTTGAGGAACTTATGGTACGATACTCGCCGCCTTCATTGAGATTAACGATGGTCGTATCGAACCAGATGTCGGTAGTGGTAACATTGTACAGCGTGCCGCCGTCTTCGACATTTATAGTACCGGGATTGAATTCGGGTCCGTAAGTGGAACTGCCAAGATAGGTTCCGATATGCAGTGTTCCGCCATCTTTAACATCAATACCGGCAATACTGATATCGTATGAACTGGCATCATAGAACTCCGCCCGGCCGTAAATAGTCATTTTTCCGATCGGTACCGAGCTGGTATTACTGCGGATGAAATGGGTTCCATTGCCATCAATCAAAAGAAACTCGCCATCTGGTTGAATGGTGATTTCCAGATTCTGATTACCGGTCAGATTACCACTGCTTGCCCAGCGGGCTTCAAGATCATCATCCGGACTGATTTCCAGAATACCGCTGATAATCTCAAGGCTGTTCTGCAGGCAGAAACGCATCCCACTTCCCGCGGTAACGACTTTTGTCCCTGCTTCCTTATCGATAATCATATCGCGGAAAGAAGTCGAGCCTCCTCCGGTGTTCCAACCGCTCAGGGTTTGCACCGGTTCACTACCGGTAAACCTGATATAGGCGCCGCTGGCCGACCACCCGGCTGAAAAGACATTGTGGTCGGCGGCGGCCAGAGTGAAATCCCCGTATACATTCAAAATCCCGCCCGCATTCATATCAATCAAAGCCGTATTGTCGGCAAAAGACAGTGAATGACATTCCGGGAATTCATCATCGACCGAGACGGTATGGCCGGATGAAATGACTACATCATCGAACGAGGACGGTACAACTCCCCCGTCCCAGGTAGTTAGGTCCTGCCAGGGACCGGACTGTGCGGAATTAATCTGGGCCAAGGCAACATTGCTGCAAAGCGCCAGGATTAAAACACCAGTTAACACAAAGCCCTTCATCAAAGACCTCCTATGCTACAAATTGTGACACGTAATAATTTATATCCTATTGAACCGAATTGTGTATGTACAAAATTCTTGCGGCGATCCTGCCGGAACGGAATAACATCGGAGAAACCGCTCTATTTGAGTATATGCAATCATTTTCATAACCATTATCCGGACCGATCCTCAATATGGTGCACCATAATCCGCCGTCCATATCAGACAAGAACATGGAGCGGGACCATTTTTATAAAGGTAATTTATCAGATAGGTCGCATCCATAATGTTGACACCACCATTACAATTGGCATCACCGGAACAGGTGGCATATGGACTCGGAGGTAAGCCCCCCCGATACAGGTAATTAATTATATAGGTGGCATCCAGAATATTAACAGCACCGCTGTTGTTAGCATCTCCGGGATAACACCCGCAGTCATCGGGAAAAGTCATGATGACGGCATTAACTAGTTTCTGCCAGTTGGCTTCGGTATCGCGTAACCCGCTGTATGTCTGTTCCAGATGAAGGAATCGGCCGGTTACCGAGGTGGCGTAGGTTCCGCATGGATCGGGGCTGTTATTGATCAACCGTCCCTGGGTATTGGTTCTGGCTACCAATTTGGTCCATTCAAGGTCAATATGAGCCACTTTAAAAGTCAACGAAGCGTCCTGGGTAAGAAGATTATCCCGAAGATTCAAAAGATAATCGATCTCCGGCGTAAAATATGTCCCGTTACTCATAATAATATCCGGATCCCCGCTATCCTGTGAAAAACCATGAGGCTGAACGACTATCATATCCGGAATTACCGCCAGCATTTCCTCGGTTGTGATCTGAAAAGTCCCCAGAACCACATGGGGCTGATCTGAATATCGATACGCCTCGGATTCCTCGGAACAGGCAGTCGTTGTTCCATCACACGAGCTAAATGTTATACCGTTGCAACGATGAATTCCCGCCACAAAGTAAGCCCTGGCCCCGGCCTGATAAAAAACTCTGAAACCCTGCTTGCCGGTATTCCGATCATATTTGGGGTGGGGGCATTGAATAACGAGTTTACTGCGGGCAGGGGCCGGATTGAAAACGTATGTACCCCAGTACCGGGAGGTTGATTCCGGAGTTCTTTCAAGAATGTAATAAACCTTCGCCGGTGTAACCGAATTATCAGTGAATTGAACCACCTGGTAATTTATTCCGGACGCCTGCATATTGGCGGCCGCATAATCACCGGATAAGATTCCCTGGATAACGCCGCGCCATAACGCACGAGACGATGCACCCGGTTGCAGATACAATCCTTCCGGAGTCGCCCCCGGTATTTCGTTTATGATGCTGTCGATATGAACGGTAATATCACCGCTTGTGATTACCTGAGCGTTAGAATTAACGGTCATGATAATGATTGCAATTAACAGCAAAAGGTTCACTTTCATTTTTACCACCCGGGGCTTTATGTTAATTATCCCTTCTTTATCCGGCAATAAGAGCCGATCGGTGACCGGCTCTTACCCCTTCAAGTTGGGATTGATTCTATTTCTGCGGCGTTCCGCAACTCCCGGACCAGGTTGCGCAATCGCACGGTGCCGGTCCGCTTTTATAGAGATAATTGATCAAAAACGTGGCATCCAGAATATTGACAGCACAGTTGCAGTTGGCGTCTCCGGAACATTTGGCGTATGGCTTCGGAGCCGGACCGCTCTTGTAAAGGTAGTTGATGATATAGGTGGCATCCAGAATGTTGATCGAGCCGCTGTTGTTGGCCTCTCCGGGATTGCAGTCGCAACCCGCGGAAGTACCGCCAAGGCCAAGGCGGTCGAAACTGCCGATTCCATCGACTGTCACGGTATTGGCAGCTGTATCGACCGTTCCTCCAAGCGATGTCCAGCTCGTTCCACCGTTGCTGGATGAATAGGCGGCCAGGGTATTTTCAGCGGCACCGTTCAACTCGCTTTCATGGTAATGCAATTTCACGGTGGCATTGAGTCCGCTGTTGTTCGTCGGGGTCACATCGAAATAACGACTCACCCCGGTGGCCCCTGAAATAGTCGGCGCTGTTCCGGCTGTCCGAAGGACAGCGGTGGCACCCGGAGCGCCGCCGGAGGCGTTAATTTCAATACCCAGGCCACCGAATGACTCGTTAACCGCCTGGTTCAGAGTTCTGGTGGTTGCAACCTTACCCTGGACCACATAGCCCGAAGTCTCGATGATACCGGCGCTGTTTCCGAGTGTGGCCGTGTACGTCCCGGTCGAAAGAATACTGTCATTCAAAGCCAGAGTGCCATTGACAGTCACATCGGCTCCGAGGGTAACACCCATATTGCCGCTGATGGTCAGGTCGTTCAGGACGGTTGGAGAAAAAGGCAATTCCGGACCGGTGGTCACCGCTCCCACGGTGCTGATATATTCGACATCGACCTGATCGGCAAAAACCGGCGCCGCTGTCAGTTCCCCGGTGGCCCGGCGGATTGTCGAACCATCGGCCAGCGTCAGGGTCAGATTGTCGGCACTGCCGTTGTTGTCGAAAACACCGGTCGAAAGAGTGAGCTCATTGTTGACCGTGGCATTGGCCCCAAGTGTAACCGTTTGATCAGTGGAATAGATGGTTAAATCATTCAAGACCGTGGAACCGGTCGGGAGTTCTGGTCCGGTTGTCACAGATGTTTCGGTACTGGTATAACGGACATTGATATTTCCGAGAAAATTCGGGGTATTGGAAATCTGTCCGGTTGCCCGTGAAATCCAGACACCATCGGCCAAAACAAGAGTGGCATCGGCATCGCTGTTGTTAATCAATCCGCTGGTTAATCTCAAAAGTCCGTTAACGGTCACGGTATATGGTGATGTTGCCTCAAGGATAAATTCAGCATCATTATTTATCGTCATGCTGTCGTCAACGGTTCGGTCATCGGCAAGGGTCCAGATTTTTTTGGTGTCGTTGCCATTGAAACTAAATTCGATATCGTAATAATTAGTGTCCACAATCACCTGATCGGTGGTTTCGGTTTCGGGATCACGCTGGTAACGAACCTTACCGTTATTGATGAAGGTCGGCGGGAAAACAGTAGTGGAACTGGATGTTTTATAGGTACCGCCGCGATTAAGAATAACAATGGTGGTATCGAACCAGATGTTGGTGGTTGTCACTCCGTACATCGATCCACCGGAGTCAATGGTGATGGTTCCGGGATTGAACTCCGGCCCGTACGTGCTGCTGCCCAGATTGGTCCCGAGTTTCAGCGTTCCGCCATCTTTGACATCAATTCCACCAATACTGATATCGTAGGAACTGGCATCATAGAACTCGGCCTCGCCGTAAATAGTCATTTTCCCAACGGGAAGAGAGCCGGCTCCGCTTCGAATGAAATGGGTCCCGTCACCGTCAACCAGAATAAATTTCCCGCCGGGATGAATCATAATGTTGAGATCCTGGTTACCGGTCAGGTTTCCGCTTGAGGCCCAGCGGGCCTCCAGATCGGCACCCGGAGCCAGTTCCAGCGTTCCACTGATAATTTCAAGGCTGTTCTGGATTCCTAACCGCAGGGAATCTCCGAGAGTCGTTACGACCGTCCCGCTATCCTTTTCGATAATAAGATCGCGGAAAGAAGTTGAGGCCCCGGTAGTGCTGAAATTGGCCAGAGTTTGGGTCGGTTCACTGCCGACAAAACGAACAAAAGCGCTGTCGGCGGACCATCCGGCTGAAAAAACATTATGAGTGCGATCGAAAAGAGTGAAATCGCCGTAAATATCGAGGCGGCTGAAGGCGTTCATATCGATCAGGGCATCATTACCACCGAAACTCAGAGAATGGCACTGGGCCAGATTATCATCGACCGAAATGGTATGGCCCGCCAGAATCATAACATCATCCTCCGCTCCGGGTATGACTTCTCCCTGCCAGGTGGCCGGGTCGGTCCAGGAACCGGATTGAACCGAGACAAGCTGTTCCCCCAGACTGCCGCCCGCGGTCCAGCGGGAAAAAGAACTGATTCCGGAAAGAGTCAGGGTGTTGGCCGTTTCGTCACGGGTTCCCCCGCGGGGAGTCCAGGTGGCCCCACCATCGGTCGAGGAGTAGAGGGTCAGAGTATTTTCCATAATACCGTTGAGCTCGCTCTCCGAATAATGGAAAACCATGGTAGCATTAAGACCGCTGTTGTTGGCCGGGGTAATATCAAAATAGCGGGAAATACCCTGAACCGAGCCGATGCTAGGGGGATCGTCGGTAACCCGCAAAACGGTTGTGGCGCCGGGAGCGCCGCCGGTGGCATTGATTTCCACTCCGATACCACCGAGATTATTGTTGACCGACTGACTCAGAGTACGCGTTGTGGTCAGATTACCGCGCACGGTAAAACCATTTTCCTCCACTAGGCTTACCCCGGAAGCCAGGGTCACGGTGTAGCTCTCGGTGTTAAGGGCGCTGCCGCTGATAGTCATCGTCCTGTTAACGGTCATATTATGTGATAATGTCACTCCGTGATCACCACTGATGGTAAAGTCCTTAAGGATACCGGAGGCAGTCGGGATTTCATATCCCGTCGAAACATGGTAATAATTGCTGATATATTCGACATTAACGCTGTTGTCGAAAATAGGAGCAGTGGTGAGTTCCGCCGCCGCCCGCCGGACGGTCGATCCCTCGGCCATTGTCATTGAAAAATCGTCATCGACACCATCGTTATCGAATGTCCCCGTAGACAGTGTTAGCGTTTCATTGACCACAATATCGCTGCCCAACGTTACTGTCTGGTCGGTGGAATATATGGTCAGGCTGTTCAGGGCCGATGATGAAGTCGGCAGTTCCGGACCGGTGGTGACCGAGGCGGTCGTACTGGTATAACGGACATCGACCCCGCCCATAAATGTCGGCGCCTCGGCCAAAGTCCCGGTGGCACGGGAAATGAGTGCGCCATCGCCAACCGCCAGGGTAATATCAGGGTCGCTGTTGTCGATCGAACCGCTGGTCAGACGGATAGTATTGTTTACCGTAAGAGTCTGTTCATCATCAGCGGTTAGAAGCAGTTCGGCATCATTATTAATAGTCAGGCTGTCATTGACACTCCGATCGCCAAGAAAGCTCCATGCCTTTTTGGTGCCGTTACCGTTGAAACTTAATTCAATATCATAATAATTGGTGTCAACTACAATCTGGTCGTTGGTTTCCACCGCGGGATCTCTCTGGTACCGCACCTTGCCGTTGTTAACAAAGGTCGGAGGATAAATTGTCGTACTGCTGGCCGTTTTATAGGTGGCCCCGGTATTCAAGATGACGGATGAGGTATCGAACCAGATGTCGGTCGAGCTCTGGTTGAGAATTTCACCACCGGATTCGACGGTAATAGTACCGGGATTGAATTCCGGGCCGTAGGTAGTACTGCCGAGGCCGGTTCCCAGCTCCAGAATTCCGCCGCTTTTAACATCGACATTGTTTATGTTTATATCATAAGAACTGGCATCGTACAACTGCACCTCGCCATATACGGTCATCTTGCCGATCGGAACCGACCCCGTATCACTGCGGATAAAATGGGTCCCATCGCCGTCGAACAGAAGGAAATGACCATCGGCCGTAATATCAATGGTCAGGTTCTGGTTTCCGGTGAGCAGACCGCTGGATGCCCAGCGCGCTTCGAGATCATCATCGGCCGACAGTTCCAGCGTCCCGCTGAGTACTTCCAGGCTGTTCTGAACACCCAGACGCATACCGGTCCCGCCGGTAACGACTTTCCCCGACGATTTGTCGATAACGACATCGCGGAATGAAGTCGAACCGCCGGTGGTACTCCAGCCACTCAGAGTCTGAAGGGGCTCAAAGCCGGTGAAATAAATTTTGGCATCGGTAGCCGACCAGCCGGCCGAAAAAACATTATGGAGTTCATTAAAGAGCGTAAAGTCACCATATACACTCAAACGGCTGCTGGCATCCATATCAATGTGCGACGAAGTGTCTCCGAACAAAACGGAATGGCACTCGGCGGTAAGATCATCAACCGTGATAGTATGCCCGGCCGCGATTAAAACATCATCATCCGAGGTCGGAATTTGACCGCCTTCCCAGGTGGCATTATCATTCCAGGAACCGGATTGGGCCGAAGTAACCTGACCATTCTCAAGGGGAAAAGTCAAAACAATGGCGTTCGCCAGCTTGTACCAGTTGTTTTCCGTATCGCGAAGACCGGCATATTTCTGTTCCAGGTGTATGAATTGGCCGGTTGTAGAGGTAGCATTGTCCGCACAGGGATCACCGGTATTGTTGATCAGGCGGCCCTGGACGTTGGTCTGTCCGATGTCATTACCCCAGTCATCGATATGAGCGATTTTGAAAGTCAGGCTGTTATCGATATTGTATAGATTATCTCTCAGGTCGGGAAGATAATCAACTGCCGGATAAAATTTTGTACCGTTACTTATAACGATATCCGGTTCCCCGGTTTCAGGGGTATAACCATGGGGCTGGATAAAAATCAATTCGGAATCATAATCCAGCAGCTCCTCGGTGGTAAATTGAAAGGTCCCGTTAACGATATGCGCCTGATCGCAACTGCGGTACGATTCCGGATCGACCGAACATGACGTCGAAGTACCACTGCAGGGCGAGAAGGTGGTTGTGTTGCATTTATGAGTCCCGGCGACAAAAAAAGCCAGGGCATTGGCCACCGTGAAAACCCGAAAGCCTTGATTACCGGTATTGAGATTCTGGACCGGATGCGGGCATTGAATTACCAGATTGGGCCGGCGCGGTTCGGGATTGAAAACAAAAGTCCCCCAGAAATTCGATGTTGCCGAGGGAGTTCTTTCGAGAATATAGAATACTTTTGATGATACATCGGTGAATTCGACCACCCGATAATCGAGCGTCCCGGCCCCGGAATGGGCCGAAACATAGTCGCCATCCAGAATGTCCTGGATAATTCCCCGCCAGGTGGTTTCCTGGGCGGCGCTCGGTGCCGCATAGAGATCCTGAGGGGTATCACCGATGGCCAGGTTGATAACACTGTCCATATGGGCGGTGATATCGCCGGAAATCTGCACCTGTCCAAACAGGCTTGTGCTTAACAGCATCATGCTTGCCAGCAGGAAAATCGATCCGCGCATTCCTGACCGAATGCGTTTGAAGGAGCTTTTCAAATTGTCAAACTGGATTAGCATAGCGCCTCCTCTTAGAGTATTATTTTAATTTGCTTTTTTCGCTGTTGTCATGGATTCACGATATTTCATTATTATGGTTTTTATCATCATTTTCTAATTCCGGCAAAGACTCAAACGATTGGAAAGAGCCAGTATCTGGATTATTATCACCAGGCCGGCGACAACTGCCACTTTCGATATTTTTCCGGTGGTATATAATCCGGTCGGGACCGCCAGGCTGTTGCCGGGAGCCAATGGCAAACCGTACCGGCAGGCCAAATCTTTTATATTCAGAAGATGTATGAAAGGTATATTCCTTTCGGCCAGACGGGCTATCAATCCTCGATCAACATCCCCGCACCCGGAATAGTCGGCATGGAACCCTTCGGGAATAGCCGAAGAATGGGCGCAGGTTCCAAGACATGTCTGATTACCGCCGATATTAACCAGCAGGGCAATGTGGCTATCGAGCAACATCGACATTTTTCTATTCATCGATTCCTTCCAGGTGGATGGAATCCAGAGTTCATAATTATTGCGCCGGGCGGCATCACGCATAATGGCCGCACCCTCCTCCAGAATACCTCCGGCATTGTCATTGTCGGCCCCGTAAGTGACCAATGACGAAGTATATTTCAGGCCGCCGTTATCAATCAGCCACTTTTCCATATCAATCCAAGTTGCCCCGGGCTGATTGGCCCCATAGGTGGAAGCCCCGAGGGAACTGATAACCACTGCCCTGGCTCCGATGGTCTGGATGGCGGCCAGGGTGGCGATACCCAGGGCCGGAAAAGAACCGGAAAGAGTAACGCCCACGGTTCCGGTGGAATCAATCCCGGCCTCGGTCATCAGGCGTACCATCAGGGCCGCAAAATCCGGATTGGCCGATGTCTCCTTGGCCTCAAGCGATCCCAGGGTGGTGGTCATATCAGTATAATCATCTCCGATCAAGGCCCGGTATTTGGCATTCAAGGCGTTATTCAGAGGAATCCCGCGGGATTCCTTGAGCTCTCCGATCAGATTAAACCACCGGGCGGCCAGATCGGCCGCGCGGTTCATCTGCCGGGCGTTTTCATGGGCGGTGGAATAGGTGAAATACTGTTCAATAACAATGAGAATCCCCACCGCCACTACCAGGGTTAACACGAGACCGTATGGAGCAATACCCTTTTTCATAAACGCTTCACCGTATCAATAAAATCACCAGATAAATCAGGATAGTCACGATTCCCAGCGAGGCCAGAGTCGGGACGGCTTTCTGTCTTGACATTTCATTGGCGATCAGGCCGGGGATGATATATCCGATAGACTGCAAATCGAAAGTCATCATCGGGATCGGCTGTAGCCAGCGTTCAATGGCCAGCTTAAGACAGAAACCAAGCAGTAAAGCCAGAAGCAGGCGGCGCCGTCCATAAACAATCAGCGTGCGGCCGAGCCATTCGATAACGAGCCAGACAACCACCGCCAGAACCAGGGTCATGATAATTTTATTAGGCTGGTGAATATAAAGAGCGAAATAGGCCGGAGGAACAACTCCTCCCGGCGAAATGCCGGTCATTTCGTAGTACAAAAAACCGATCACCAGGCCGATGAAAAAGAATTCGTAAATCATGACCCGATTTCTCCCGCAAGAGTTTCGATAACCCTGAAACCATCACCGCTGATATTTCCCAGACCGACTATCAGGGCATCGTTGATTTTTAATTCCAGGAGTTTTTCACCGGCCCTGATAATATCATTTTTCGTCCAGACCATAATATGTGCCGGAGATATTCCCGAATGCACCAGGGTTTTTTTCATATAGGGAGCGTGGTTACCGATCAAAATTATTCCCGCCAGATCGGGTATCCGCCCCATCCATGCAGCAAAAGCCTCCGATCGCAGGGGGCGGTCGGCGCGGCTGTTGAATATTATAAAAAGATTTTCATACTGGGGATACATCCTCTGCCAGCAGGTGATATACTTTTCCGCCGAAGGAGTATCATTGACGGCAAATCCATTAATGAACAGAGCTTTTGACCCTAAACGGTTCAAATCTATCGGCCGCTCTCCCGAAATCCCCGCTTCTTCCAGAATCGCCGGCAGGGCTATATTGGGACTAACCCCGGCCTCGGTACAGGCCGCCAGAGCCAGGGCCACATTGGCGGGAAAAACACCCTCAGGTACGGAACTTTTAATCTGACCATCAAGGTCATCAACAACAATAACCCGGCTGTTTTTCTTTCCAGCGTATTTCCTTATGGTATCCAGATAATCATTTTTAACCGTCAAAACCCTGGTATTGGAAGGAATGGCTGAACAGATACCGGCCGCCTGATCCTCAATTTGACGGCCCAGTTTCTCGCGATGATCATCGAGGATATTGGTCAGGACGTAGATATGCGGTCGGAATTTTCGGCTTTCTACCTTCTGGTATTCAGGAAGTATGGACATGCATTCCAGAACCAGACAACCGGCGTTCATCCGGGCGGCCCGGTTTATAATCGTGAATTGCTCCTGTACCCGGGCGCATCCCCGGCGCTTGATCAGACAGCTTTTGCCGTCGGGACCGATTATTGTCGGACGCACGCCCGTTATTTTGGCAATAGTGGTCTGTTCGGAAGCCCGCATCCCTGCGGCAATATATCTCGTTATGCTCGATTTACCACGAGTTCCATTGATGTGAATCCGTGTCTTGATACCGCTTACTTTTCGATCGATATCAATACTCTCATAAATAAGCAGAATTATGAGAAAAAGCAGTAATGCAAACGGAGTATACATTTTATTTTTTCATTCCAAAGACCTTATGTCAAAATCCTATGGCCACACCTCCTCGGCGAATGTCGGCCGATCCATAGTATATCCCGTCCACGGGATCTATATATATCAACTGTGCCCCACCGAAAAACAGGTCGCGGGCATTATATACTTTCAGAGCGTGCCCCATTTTCTCAAGCTGATTCTGGACATTTTCACTGATGCCATTCTCGAGATAAAGGTAATCCTCGAATTTCTGGCAATAGAATCTTGGAGCCAGGTTGGCCTGGTTGATATCCATACCGAAATCGATAGCATTGACGATCAATTCGACAACGGTACAAATAATGCGGCTGGCTCCAGGTGAACCGAGTAACATAAAAGGTTTATCGTTTTTCAAAACCACCGTCGGCGCAATGGAACTACGCGGTTGTTTACCCGGTTGAGGGACATTGGCCAATGAAGTCCTGGAGAAATTCGACATCCCGCAATTCAACAGAACCCCCCCGGCGGTTATCCCGGAGCCGAAAAAGGTGCCCAGCGTCTGGGTCAGCGATACCATGTTCCCGGCTCGGTCGATCACCGACAGATGGGTGGTGTGGCCATCGAATTCTTCCTCGAATCCCGGTGTTTTTGTCGTGGTATCGGAATTGCCCGGCGGCGTCTTTTCGGAGCCGGCCGACTGCACTTTTTTCTTCTTCTTCCCCCAGCTGTCGAACATATCTTCGCCCCAATCATCATAGGAGGACTTTCCCTCTTCATTCTCATCATCGAAATACGTTTTATCGGTCGCCGGTGTAATTGCTTTTTGATCGTCGACGGTTTTTTCGGAATCGTACTTGGCCGGATTACCGGCGGCTGTCTCGCGGTATTTCCGGGGATCGGCTTTGTACTGGTTGATTTCCATAAATCGTTCGGTGGCATAGCGGTCCGAAATCATGCCAGTGAGCGGAACATGGATATATTCGGGATCCCCGAGATATGTCCAGCGGTCGGCGTAACTTCGCCGGAAGGTTTCCGCCATCAGGTGCAGTGACCGGGCCGATTGACTGTAATGACCCATTTTGGCCAAATCGGTTCTTTCCAGCATATTGAGCGATTGAAGAACACTGACGCCCGATTGCGGTGCATTGGCCGTGATGATTTTGTAGCCCCTATAATCCGCCTCCAGCGGTTTGGTCAGAATGGCCCGGTAATTTTTAAAGTCATTCATGGTTATCACCCCGCCGCGTCGCCGGATTTCGCCCACGATGGTTTCGGCCACATGACCCTTGTAAAAACCGTCACATCCGTTCCGGGCAATTTCCTTGAGAGTGGCGGCCAATCCCGGCTGACGAAGAGTATCTCCTTCCATACGCGGAAAACCTTCTTCAAGAAACACCTCAGCCGTGGCTGGATTCTTCTCGACCAGGCTGGTGTTATCCAGAAGAATCTGGGCCAGGGTATTATCCAGAGGAAAACCCTCTTCGGCATACCTTATGGCTGGTTCAAGGACGGTATTGAGAGACAGGGTTCCAAAATTCTCCAGAGCCATTGTCAGACCGGCAACTGTTCCGGGAACCAGAATCGATTTAGCCGTCAGACGATCATTATCGGGATCATAATCGATATCGCCGACATTTTCCGAGGCCCGCTGATAATAATTGATATAGTATGATTCTTTTTCCCGGTTAAGGTAGATCACCATTCCCCCACCGCCGCCTAAACCTGATCCATCCGGTTCGACAACTCCGATAGCAAAAGCCGCCGCAACCGCGGCATCAACAGCATTACCGCCCTGTTTCAGCATTTCAAGCGCGGCCTGCGAGGCCAGTGGATGTGCCGTGGCAACCATCCCCTGCGTTCCGCGGGCAATCTCGCTACCGGGAAGAACATCCTGAGACAGAGTTGATCCCGCGGCCAGAATAAGAATAATTATCAGCCGCAGGATTACCGAGGGGTCATATATTTTCCTGTGGTTCACACTCATATTGGTTTTTACTCCGCATTAAAGCGTGATCCGGATATTCCGGATCATCTCTCTTCATTTAAAAAGCTTTCCCAGAGGCTCAGCGGTATCGATAATTTTTTCCACGATCTCGATGGGGATATTTTTCTCTTTGGCAATATTCGTGAAAAATTTATCTTCATCACCCTGACTGACGACAATCATCTGTTTCGAAGCCTCGGCGGAGATTTTATTGAAGGCATCCGACTGGCCTTTTCTCCTGGCGGTTCCACCGATATGCACCATGACAATATCGATTTTCTTCTCCTGGGCGGCCTTGATAAGGACTTCCACCCGGGCCATTTCGTCGTTCTGACTTACCCCGGCGGCCCCGAGGCCTTTGGAGCTGAAACCCGGAACCAGAATCAGGGTTTTGATCCCATCCAGATCCGAGGGCTGTGCCATATTTACGGCTTTGGTCTCGAGTTTTTCTTTACCCGCCAGTTTTTCGATCAATTTCATGTCGGCACTCTGGCCGGCGGATGATATTAAAATCGGTTGCTGGAATTTCGGCGGCGTCTCCTGGGCCGCCGCCGAAATAACCAGAGACAGCAGGGCAATCAACAAACCTGTTAATTTAAGCGATGTGCGCATATTATTCTCCTTGGATTCCAGTTACTTTTTTTCACTCAAGTAATACCCTACCCCCTTTTCCATCATTTCGGAAAATGAGGGCAGGTTTTTTATTTCAACCGGTTTCTCCGGGTAATATTCATTATAAGCAGATATCAAAGCCCTAAATCCTTGAACATGTCGCCCCACTCTCATTTCCACCGGTTGACCATCGGGATCATACTCGATTCTCAGGGCGCCGGATTCAAGGGCTTCCCGATACCGGGGGCTTTCTCCTTTGATAATCAAATCGGTATTGGTTTTACCGCGCAAGCGCCCCTGGATAACATTGCTGGTTTCCATTAGAAATGGAATCGCCTTGGTGTGATCTCCCCACTCCCGGTGGCTTAAACCGCGGAAGTTTATCGGCGACATTTCCGGGGAATAACGCAAGCCCTCGAATTCCAGCTCAAGGACGGCGCTCAGGGCAATATCCTCGCCTTTTTCATGATAGACAATGGCATTGATTATGGGTATTTCCGGGGCCGCCTCATGCAAGTCGAAAGCAATATCGACATTTTCCATTTCAATTAACCGGATGATGGCATAACCGAGTTTCTCCGAAAAGGTGCCATTGGGCCGGCCGGGATAGGATCTGTTCAGATTCCTGGTCTCAAAACCTGAGAGACGCTGTCCGGAGGGATAGTGGGAGTACACCAGAGGATCCGGCCACTGATCGAGCGGGTTTGCTACCCGCGAACCGAACGGAAACCGCCTTGGCCCGGTGGGAGTGGTTATTGTGTAATCCTGAGGATAGGCTTCGAATGGATCAGTGCAGGTGAAGCCACTCCGGCAGGCTTGAGGGATAACCAGAATTCTTCCCTTATCAATCATAACATTTTCCAGGACCATCACAGCCGCCAGAAAAGCGGCCGGTTCGTTGGGGTGAGTCCCGCCCAGTAATAAAGCCGTCCCTCCGGGATGGCCGCTGTCGAAGAAATATATTTTGGTATCGGCCTGCGTTCCCTTAATTGAAGGCAAATAATCGCTTAGATTCCCGATTCCGGTCAAACCCGATGACGGATATACATCGATCGGACGGTACATATCCAGAAAATCCGCAGACGCCAGCCCGCCTGCCAGAGCCATAATACCCAGGATTATCACGGCTGTTATATGGTGTCTCTGCATCATCCGCTACTCACTTAATTTGAAGAATCCTCAGTACAAAGGGAAGCAGTACCATGGCCAGGGCAATCTGCTTCTTCCATTGTTTTTCCGAAAACAACTCGATGATAATAATAATCGAGAGAAACAGGGTTATTAATACGTATATCCAGTATAACATAATTCACCTCAAACTCAGAAGTACACCGTTGCCAGTTCGCCGGCGAAGACTATCAGCAACAGTCCCACCAGCATGGTCAGAGCAATAGGGATGATACTTGCTCTCAATATCTTGAAATGATTTTTCTCTTTGACCATTTGAGCGGCATAGGCGCACAGTAGCGACGGCGGGGGCATCATATCGCCCATCGCCGCCATCAATGCCAGGGCCGCGGTGACAACAATGGCGTTTTTGCCAATGAACACGTAAACCAGTGGAACACCGATAACCGAGGCCGAGGCATAAGCCGATCCGAAAAAAGGCATGATCATGGCGGCCAGGTACTTGGCGCTCTCGGGCAGATACAGGGCGCTGGTAGCCAGATAACCCCGAACGCCGGTCAGGGTCATGATCTGGAGAAACATCCCCACCCCGACCAGAATCGCCACGACCGGCAAAGCGTCGCGAATGGCTTCCCGGGATATATTCAGGAAATTGAATTTCTCTCCGGTTCCGAAGCTAAACAGAGCGCCGATCATGAAGGTTAACGGAACTCCCAGGTGAGGAATATAGCTCGGGATAGTCTGTTCCAGAATCATGTAACAAATAACAAATGCCAGGGGAATAAAGAGCTTAAGACCGTGCCGCTTATAAACCGGCGGTTTCAACTGGGCCAGAACCTCGTCAATACTGAATCCGTTGAGGTAGCGATACCTGTAAAAAACCGCGGTTACGATTGCAATCGGGAAGGATGCGATGAACAGCGGTTTGTTAAATCCGATGTACGGCATATCGACGCCGCCACCGATCAGCATCACCGGGATACAAATCGGTGGTGCCACTTCACCGTAAACGGCGGCCATGGCGATAAACGACCCGACAGCCAGCCGCGGCATACCCATGGCGAGAAGTCCCGGGACCACCAGCGCTCCGGTAGTCAGGATACAGGCCGATGATAACCCGGTCAGCATCCCGGGAAACATGATAAAGATGACAATAACGATCATCAGGATTGTCGGCCAGCGATACAGGGATTTGATAAGAGTATAGCTGATTGTTCCCAGCGCCCCGGTAGCATTGACCATCTTCATAAATATCATGGCCGTGGTAATAATAAGTATGGCTTCGAAAAAACCGAACCCGCCTTCGACAAGGTGCCTGACCGGAATTCCTTCCCCTCCGGTCAGCGCCCCGGCTACAGCCGAGAGCATCAGCGCAATCCCGGCCGGTAACTTGAGCTTGAAAACACCGAGCGCAAAGATACCCAGCATTACCAGCAATATTATCAGCTCACGACTCATCTACTCAGTCTATCCTTAATTATTGCCATGACAGCCTAACTTCTAAAAAACAACCTGAATTTCCGTCATAAATCGGGACATGCTGATCCGATCTTCCGACCATGATACTTGCCCGCTTTCATTCACATCTCTATCTTCATATTCATTGGGAATATTGCGGGCAAAGCGAAACTGCAGTCGCGCCTGTTTGGAAAGCTCGTAATAAAACATTAAGGAAAATTCATCATCCATGGAGTTGTAATCATCGTTATCCACATACTCGCCGACATTCAAATACTGCAATTGGATTCGCAATGCCGGAATTTTCGAAGGGATAACATAAAGACGGGTGTACAATATCCGACTACCCTCGGGATTTCTTCCGTTGTAAGGGAAATCGCCGCCGATCGCTCCGTTGACATAACCAACTCGACTGCCCCAGAAAAAGCTCGGATAAAGAGGGCTGAATGTTTCGATATCAGGTGTATCGATATCATCACCCTGATAGGCGGCATACCTGGTTTCGGCCTTTATCGAATGAAATGGTCCCCATGACCAGCGGTAGCTGATACCGCCCATATAGCCAAGTCCGCCTTTATCCGGAAGCCCGTCAAGAGTATTGAACCATTGACCGGCGCCCTCCACAAAATAATCCAGGTGCCCGGCCATAAAATCGCCGCTGGCACCACCGCCCCAGATATAGCTATCATTGAAATCGCCGCGCAGTTTGTTATAAATGTAATACGTCATCACATCCTGATTTAAGATCGGCCGGGAAAGCCGGGCGATATAAATCTGGTCGGAACCGGGATCGGGGTACAGGCCGCTGGCGCTGACATTCTGTCCGGTAATGGCTCCGAAAAGGGACAGGCTGTATTCCTGCCAAGCCATATCCAGACGGACACCGTCGAATTTGTCGAAGAAATAATATGATTCACCCATGGAAAGCCCATTGCCGATGGGAAATTGCTGGCGACCGGCCCGTAAGCGAACCAGATCGAAAAACGGCAGATCGGGGAACATGATTTCGGCGAATACCTGGCTGATACCGTACTGCATCCGGCCCGTCCCGGAAATATTCCGCACCGGCGACAGGGGATTATCCTGAGTCCAGGTGATCAGTTCGGTATAAAAGAAGGTATTCCGGTTGGCCTGGATTTTTGCCCGTATTCTGGCCAGGTGGCGGATATAATTTTCATTGCCGCGGCCATCCTGATCATTATAAAAATGATCGCTGTAGGCCCGCAAACGGAAATCGCCGCTGAAATTGACCTGGGCTAATATCTCCTCACTTGACCCGAGGATTAAAAGGAGGGTCACGATTATCGGAATGTATATTCTGCTAAATTTCTCCATATCTCTCACCTCAGTCCTGCGTGAATACGATTCCGGATGGCTGGGCATCACCTTGATCAGGAACATCGTATGTTCTGAGTACCGTCCCGTTGACCGTCACCTGGAAAATGTAATCGAATTCATAGGTGCTGTTGGCAATCCAGAAATTGACACCGTCCCATGACATGCCGGTGGCATAACGATTCCCTTCATCTCCGTTGGGCGGGATCGGAGTTGAGAAAACAGCCGTCCAGGTTTGCGTGTCGAAGCTGTAAACAAAAACCGAGTCTATGGTTCGATCGTTGCAATACAACTCACCATTGGCAAACACAATGCCCCGGGCTTCACTGCCGGGTGTCGGCACGGAATCAAGAAGGGCGCCGCTGGCAGTATCTATTTTATAAATCTGCGCTGTGGTGCTGTTGCAAGCCCAGAGATCGGTACCATCGAACGCTATTTCGCGGATAGTCCCCTCGGCATTGGGCGGCGCGGTGATCGATTTCAATATCGACAGGGTCGCCCCGCCGGTATTGAGCTTGATAATTTTATCGTTGGTGCCGCCGTCGCTCATCCAGATATTGGTGCCATCAAAGGCCAAGCCTTGCGATGAGCCGCCGGGAGCAACGCCCAGAATATCCCACACCTGGACAATAGTGGAATCCAGAACCTTTATTTTATACAAAGAATCATTTTCAGCATTGGCCATCCAGATGTACCCGGCCAGCGGGTCGATGGTGGAAATGGTAAACAGGGCACTGCCTGTTCCCGACTGACCATCGGGATTGATAACCGTAACATCGCGGGATCCGAAGGCCGCATCGACCGCGATTTCAATATCGACCTCCAGATTATCGCCATCAATAAAGGTGATATTCGAAACGGTTATACCCTCACCGAAAGAAACATCAAGACCGGTTCCGGGAATAAAACCACTGCCGATGACAGTCACGCTAAAATTCATACCCCGCGATCCGGAGTTGGGTGAAACGGCCAGAACAGCTGGAGGATTGGGATTCCTGACATCAAAATCGGCCCAGACAATCGGTCCGGGGGTGACAAAGGGAAGTTCAATCATATCCAGGATATTTCCCCGATAATCAAGCCGATAGAGTTGATCCCCGGCGCTACTGCTGTTAATCACCCAGAAATCGGCGCCATCATAAGCCAAACCGACCGGGAAAATATAGTCCTCCCCTCGGAGCGGGACAGGCGAAGCGAAGACCTTGTCGAACATCCTTTTTTCCGTCATAAAAACAAAAATCGAGTCCTTCTCGACGTCGCCGTAGTATATCCCCACTGCCATACTTCGACCGTAAACATCACCGTTGGCACCGACATAGGCTATAGCTCGCGGCTCGGGAGATGGTAAAATAAAAGAATCCAGAAGACTGCCGTTTTCTGGATCCATTTTATACAGGGTCGGGGCGAAATTATAGGTGGATGAACCGCTGTTAACCGCCCATAAGTTAGTGCCGTCCCAGGTCATATCCCGAATTGTCCCCCGCCCGTTCGGCGGGGCATCGAAAGACCGCAGGACAATCAGAGAATCACTGCTGGCATCAATCTGGACAATCAGGTCATAATCACCTGCGGCTGATAACCACAGATCGGTTCCGTCAAAGGTGATACCCTGCAGTCTGGTTTCACCGAATAACGGTTTGACATCCCAGGTTTTCAGGGTAACAAGATTCCGGTCGAGCATTACTAATTCGAGATTTTCGTTATCAACGAAGTAGATATACCCACCGTGTTTCAGCAACCCTTCATCCGAATCCCCATCCGTCACAAACAAACGATCACATGAAATTATCAGAAAAACCAGAGTGGATAGGAATAAGGCAAAGATGCTGAATTTTAAATAAGAGAATTTTTTCAAAGCCCATCCTCCGTAAAATGACAAAATTCTTGACTTCAAATTAAAGACTTTATGGGGCCGGGACCTTTCATAACGCAGTGTAGTAAAAAAACTGCCAAAACCTTCTAATTTATATGGCCTGATAATATAAACAACAAAATTTATGCCAATCCCCCGGAACCGCCTATTTCTATTGATTTTGCGGCGATTCTGTGCTATTTCATTAGGAGAACTGCGATATTTTAGCCCGGAGGGATGTGCTTAAACCGCCCGCTCGGATGATCCGATGTAGTTATTCGAGAGAGAATTCGGGCCCGTTTGGATTGGCACAGGAATTGATTACTTATTTATCGTATATAATGGTCCGATGAAAATAACTGTAATTGACTTATTAGAACGGGGGCTTTCCTGTTGAGGGAGACATGAAGTTTTTTAAAATACATGTCCGGGCGATACTATATGCCACTCTTTTCAGCGCCGTGGTTGCCATCATTTCCTTTTTAATATTTATGTCCATCAACCAGTGGAAAAATGATATTGTTGAAACCAACCGAACTCTGACAGAGGTCATAGTTAAACAACTCAATGAATCTTCGCGCGATGTCATTGACAGTCTTGTCAACGAAAATTTCTTTCGGGTGGGCAATCCCAGTGTGGCCGACATGAATAAAATGGATCGGCGGCTAAAAATCATATCAACTGCGGTTCTCTCGCACGCCAGAGGAATGGAGGGAGGATTCTTTTTCAGAGATTTTGATGAGTTTTACGGCTATGCTTTTCCCACCTCGCCACCGCCGATTCCAGCTTTCGGCCCGCCACCGAGATCATACAATATTATAAAGAACCAGGTCATGGAGACAATCGACTCCGCCCGATCGATGGTCGAGCTGCACAAATTCGATCCGGCCATTTTCCCGCTGGCCACGGAACCGATAATTATCAACGGCGAATCAATCGGAGCGCTCTGGGCCCGGATTCATATCGAGCGGGAATTGCCAACCCTGAGACTCCGCCAGGTTATAAATATTGGCGCTGTCATATCACTCTTGGGTTTTATCATTGCCGTTTTCATTTCAGTCTCACAACGTAAGAAAATATTGAGAATTCATGAAGATCTCGAAATAGTCAAAACCGGTGTAGCTCACGAAGTTACCGAGTACCGAGGGTCATTGGGCTATATTGGTCGATCAATCAATATGATGGTCAAGGCTCTCGGCGAGGAACATCGCCGCCGTGAACAACTGGAGCGGGAGTTGCATCAGAAAGAAAAAATGGCCTCACTGGGAAAACTGATTGCCGGGGTTGCCCACGAGGTCAAAACGCCCCTGGCCATTATCAAGACCCGTATCCAGATGTGGCAACAGAACATATTATCCAATAAAACTGTCGGTGATCCCAAAAACGGTGTGACCGAGGAATCGCTTAAACTGGTGGTCCGCGAAATCGACCGGCTTTCCGATTTGGTCCGGCGCCTCCTGTTTTTCTCCAAGCCGAAATCCGAAAACTTAAGGAAAACCAATATTAATGACCTGCTTCATCATACCATTCTGCTCCTGGAAACCAGGGGTGGGAAATTCGATGTGAAAATAGAAACCGATTTCGATCCTGAACTGCCGGATATTCTGCTGGATTCAAACGCCGTGGAACAGGTTTTCATAAACATCATTAACAACTCCAGAGAGGCCATTTCCGGTTCCGGGTTGGTGCAGATCAAAACGGAGTATGAACGGAAAGCCGGTGTTGTTCGTATTTTAATTCGGGATAACGGAACCGGGATTCCTGACAACATCCTCCAAAACGTTTTTGATCCGTTTTTCACCACCAAAGATAAAGGATTCGGGCTGGGATTATCGATTTCTTATGAAATAATCAAGGCTCATGGAGGTAAAATCAGATTTTTCTCGACCGAAGAACAGGGTACTCTGTGTACTATCGAGATCCCGATCACCACCGGCCATCAGGAAAAGGAAAATGATAAAAAATAAAACCATTCTTATCGTCGATGATGAAGCTTTCATGAGAAAGAATATCATCGACCTGCTTTCTTCCCGTGAATGTCATACGATCGAGGCCGAGGACGGCCGTGAAGCTGTTGACAGAGTCCGGGAACACAAACCCGATATCATTTTGCTCGATATAAATCTGCCCCGTATGGATGGTCTGACGGCGCTTAAGGAAATTAAAAAAATAATGCCTGATTTGCCGATTATCGTTTTTACCGCCTACGGCACCAGCGAGCGAGCTATCCAGGCCATGAAAGCCGGGGCCTATGATTATCTTGAAAAGCCTTTCGAACTCGATGAATTCTTATTGATTATCGAACGGGCCCTGGAATTTTCGGAACTGCTGGATGAAGTCCGGGAACTGAGGAACAAAGTATCATCCATCCCGGACAATGATGATACCCAAATCATCGGGGCCAGCCCGCAGATGAAAGAGATTTTCAAGTTGATCGGACGAGTGGCACCTTCGGATGCCACTGTCCTGATTCAGGGTGAAAGCGGGACCGGCAAGGAGATGATCGCCGATGCCATTCAGAGGCACTCCCTTCGGAAACATCGACCCTACATAAAAATCAACTGCGGCGGCTTCGCCGAAAGTATTCTGGAAAGCGAAATTTTCGGACATGAAAAAGGCTCTTTCACCGGGGCCATTGCCCGGAGGCAGGGAAAATTTGAACTGGCCGATGGTGGGACTATTTTCCTGGATGAAATTAATTCCATGCCGCCATCACTTCAGGTCCGGTTATTGCGAGTGCTTCAGCAGAAATCCTTCTACCGGGTCGGCGGTGAAGAACCTGTTCATGTCGATGTCCGAATTATTGCGGCCACCAATCGTGATGTGGAGATGGAGGTCAAGGAGGGGCGTTTGCGAGAGGACCTTTTCTACCGGCTGAATGTCATCAGAATAAATCTTCCTCCGCTGGTCGAACGGAAAGAGGATATTCCGTTATTGATCAAACATTTTCTGCAGAAATTCAGCCCGGATAAAAATCTTGTGGTACCGTACAAAGAGATGGAAAAACTTCTTATGTATTCGTGGCCGGGGAATGTCCGGGAACTGGAGAATACCATTCACAGCGCCATTGTCATGGCCCGGGAAAATGTTATCACCATTGACGATCTCCCCATCTTCGCCAAAGGTATGCAGGTGAACCAGGCTTTAGAGGAACATCTCAAACGCGGAATTCCTCTGAAAAAAATACTGGCCAATATTGAAAAAGATTTAATAATATCGGCCCTGAAAAACAACAACTGGAATCAAACCGAAACCGCCCGATATCTTCAGATTCATCGCCGTTTTCTTTATTCCAAAATCCGCGAATACAAAATTTCAGTCAATCAGCCGAGAAATTCCATCAATGACGAATCATAAGACTCCATTCTTTATCTGATTTCCGCAGGGTAGATGATACTCCGGAAGGATTATGATTACCTGCAATTAAAGGGGGGGGCCTATGTTGTTGCATATCCGGAGAAAAACAATATCAAAGTATAAGGGGGATTAATTATGCATGTCATCCGTCTGAACGAAGGAGAATCATACGAACCGGAAAATGATTGGAAACGGGTCAGCCTTTGTAATCAAAAAGATATCTCTATCGAGTATTTTATCAAACCTCCCGGTCACACGTCGCCGGAGCACAATCATCCGAGCGCTCAGGTTCTGGTCGTTCTGAAAGGAAAAATAATCATTATCACTCCCGATGATACTCAGGAGCTGGGTGAAGGTGATACCGCGTATCTGCCGGGTAATGAGACTCATATCGTGAAAAATCCCCTTGATAAAATCTCAATCGGACTGGATATTTTTGTTCCCGGCCGATCATTCGATTTCTGGCTTAAAAGAAAATAAAAAAAATGAATTAGAAAAATCACCGGAAATCTAATAGGCTTATGGACATATTGGTTCCGGTCCACTCTTATAAAGATAACTTATCAAATAGGTCACATCCAGAATATTGACCGCTCCATTTCCGTTAGCATCTCCAGCTTCCTGCGGCTCTGGAGCTGGACCCGATTTATACAGATAATTTATCAGATAGGTGACATCAAGAATATTAACTGATCCGCCGCCATTGGCATCGCCACATACATAAGAGGCAACTTCATACACAGTTATTACCTGGTTGGCATTTACGTTTGTTTTAACTGTGATTGATTGGGCTGTTGTCGGCCAATTAATTTCCACCGTATCGGCCACAGTGTAAGAGCCAAGACCGAATTCAGCCGTTAATGAATTCTGGGAGTACAGATTAGATCCTCCGGAAATTTCGTCAATTTGCGAGATACTTCCGGCGACCACTCTAACTCTGGCACCAATACCGAACCTGTTGGCGTTGGTTCCCACAAGATTGACATGCAACCAGTGATTATTGGCTCCGATCCGATTCTTAAGTAGACTATTTCCGAATTGCTGGTAAGCGCCAATCACCAGATCGAGATCCCCATCGGCATCATAGTCACCACAGGCGGCGCTGGTATTATCCAGAGTATCGATAAGAGCCAGGCTGGATACGGTAATATCCGTAAAAGCCCCGCCACCATCGTTACGAAAGAGCTTATTCGCGGCCTTATTGTTAACCAGATACAAATCAAGATCCATGTCGTTATCATAATCGCCCCACACGACATCAACCGTTGAGTCGGGTCCGGCAAGAGGTCCCGAAGTTACATCGGTAAATGTCCCGTTGCCGTTGTTATGCAGAAGATGATTACTATACTTCCGACAGGCGACAAACAGATCAAGATAACCATCGTTATCATAATCCCCCCAACCGAGTCCATAGCTGGCGTCGGTGATATTCAGTGGTGCCGCGGTGACATCCGAAAATGTGCCGTTGCCGTTATTCCTCAGAAGCAAATTGGGACGGCTTGCACCATACTTGGTGATATATATATCGGGATAACCGTCATTATCATAATCCCCCCAGGCCATACTATGGCTATAATCGCCAGTGGGCGGCAAAGCCGATGAGGTTACATCGGTAAAATTACCGCCGCCATCGTTTCGCATCAGTTTATTGCCTGTCCCGTAATAATTATCGTTGGTAAAAAACAAGTCTATATCACCATCGAGATCATAATCGGCCCAGCCCAAACCGTAGGAAAACCCGGTATCGGCAAGGACTGCGGGCGTAACGTCACTGAAGGTACCGTTGCCATTATTGTGAAAGAGTTTGTTGGGACGAAGACTGCCGCCGATACTGAGTTTTACATTATAGATATCAAGATAGCCGTCGTTATCATAATCGCCCCAGGCGACACCGGTACCGGGATCGCTGTCATTAATAGGAGAAGAAGCAACCTCGGTAAAATTACCATTCCCGTCATTTTGATAAAGGTTGTTGGGGCTGAAGTAATTAGAAACATAGAAATCAAGGTCGTCATCGTTATCGTAATCGCCCCAGGCGATACCATAAGTACCCCGGGTAGTGTTTCTTAAGGCCCAGAAAGTGGCATCGGTGAAAGAACTCAGGCTGTCGAAGGCTTTTTTCAGGTTGGGGCGCGGACCTATATATCCGGTCGGTCCCATGACCTGTGGAGTTCCGGTAGACCAGAGGACATCGCGGATTTTGGCCGGGTTCAAAGAATCAATACTCCATCCCTGATTCAGGCTATAACTCATACAACAGGCAATGGCGCCAGCCACCATCGGCGAGGCACTGGAAGTGCCGGCGAAAATGTTGGTATAAAGGGAATCTTTACCGCCGGTGCTGTATAGATATCCGTAACCGGTAGTAACCACATCTTCGCCTCCTCCCTGGAGATCATAGCGAGGGCCATAACTTGACCAATATATTCGTTCCAGATTTCCCTGGGGATAGGTTCCCCCGGCGTACGCCCCTCCTGCCCCGACAATTACCGCACCGGAATGCCCATACCAGTTCAAACTACCAGTATTATAGCCGCTGTTGGCCGTGGGAGCCCCGCCGTTACCGCCGGCCTCAACCACGTGGATTCCATTGGCTACGGCATTTTCTATGGCTGCATAAACGGCATTATATGACTGGGAATCGGGATAATAATCGCCGTACCATTCGATGGGAATGAAATCAGTATGAGTTGTATTGGGGTCTCCATAATCCCACTGCAATTCCAGGAGAATAATATCTCCGGTTGACAAGCTGTCGATGGCGTAGGCTATGGCACCCGCGGGATTAAAGGATAAGGGATCGCCATAATAGGCTCCGCACGTCTTTATATCGGCGCCGTAGCAAAGCCCGGTGGTGCCCCAACCGTTGTTATCGGAGACAAGAATGCCTAGGACAGCGGTGCCGTGATCATCAGTCTCGCCCGGTGGCAAAGCAATAGGCTCAGGATTAATCTGGGAATTCTGGGCCTTGGCTATATCGGCATGGGAGTAATTCCAACCATATTCGATATCGCATATGGTCACTCCGGCCCCGGTTCCTCCGGGCTGAGTCCATGAGAATTCGGCATCTATCCCCGATGGGGATGAACTGGCCGGATTCAAATAATATTGCGATGTTTCATAATTACCCACCGCTGGTAAGGGCGGCGGTAAAGGTACCGGCCGCGCCGACATAACCTCCGTTAACTCACCGAGTTTTCGGCATAATTCCTGGATGTCGATTTTTCCAGAAAAGGCAAGCCGATAAATATTGTTCAGGTTGTAAAGCGTCCGGCCGCTTTTGGCCTGACCCCTGGCCTGAAATTCATCGAAGCGCGCTTCCGGAAGCAGACAAATTCTTGACCATTCGAAGGCATCAAGGTCCCCCAAAATGCCATCCAATCCATTGATGGGTCGTGAGTTACTGTCAACCAGTCGCCCCTTGCGCAAACGGATTTTGAATTGGGGCCTGAACATGACTTCGATAAGATTACTCTCGGCCGGGTATAGAGCCCTGGATGCGGAGAAATCGCCGGAGGTTCCATGTGTCGTTATCTCCCCCGATTCTGCAGTCAATGCTCCAGTTCCGAGGAGTATCAAAATAAAGGTTGCAAATGGAATTAATAACGCAATCGGGCTTGGAAATTTGCTTGGTAACATGTTGGGGCCTCCCTTGGTCGAAATGATGAATTCTACAAGAAATTATATTCAGATTCGTATTCTTGCTTTTTGGCCAATGTATTGCGATAAGATAAAAGAGAACCCTTATTCCATAATATACTGAAGAGGATTATTATTGCAACCAATATTTCCAATTGAAGTGAAACACCGGAGGTCACACCCGGAGAGGTCTTCCGGTCTTCAAGGGTAGTATGCGGTGACCGATATGCCTGTCGCCAAGTATTCAGCCATGTTTATTCCGAGCCAATTCAAAAAAAATAAGAGCGCCATCCTATCCTCCCCCTTGTATAAGGATTAGCCTGGTTTGGACAAATAAAACGGCTTGAGATGGGGTGCGAAATACACGGAAAACTTCAGTCACACAAACCACTGTTTGATATTCATAAAATTGACAATCACATTAGCCGATCATATCATTTAAGGCTTCACAAAAAACAGGAATATTGAAATCCAAAAGGATCATTTTTATAAGATTGATGCTACTGTCTTGACCACTGGGTAGTTTAAAGGAGTATTTGAATTGTCTGTAGCAAGACAATTTCTCACGACCAAAGCAATCTAGTCTGATAATCGATTTTAAAATAGAAGGCAATCAAACTGGTTTTCCTATAAACCGAATCCACCTTAATTAAGCCGCCAAACTGTCCAAACAACCCGGACCACCTGTTGAAGACCTTCGAGCCTTTTTGGGGGAAACCGCCTTAAATTCTTTTGTAAATACAACTTAGACTCTGCAATCCTGAAGAAGATTTGCCAATTTCTCTTTAAAATAATCGAGTTTAAATGGAGTTTTCACAATCGCGTCGGCATCCGATTTCATGACCTCATCAGTCAATAGATACTCGACTCCCATAATAATAATGGGAACTCCATATTTGGCTTTTATTTCACTAACCAGTTCAAGGACTTTATGTACGCGTTCCTCATATGGCAATATTGTTGACCTTAACATGATATTATTCACCGTTAGAATGAAAATCTTGAAATCAATCTGATCAGCGAATTCCCTTAGTTCATCCAAATAGGCAGAGTTATAAATTGTTATCGCGGATTCTTTACCAACGACATCCTCAATAAGTTCGCCAAGAAGCTCAACCATCAATGGCTCGGATTCACCGATAAGAACTTGAAATTCTTTCATATTAACATTCTCGGCATGCATTTACCTGAACTTGATCACTTCAAAGGTATAATGAATGCAATGCCATTTCTATTTAATATGAGAATCCAACATTTAGTGCCAGATCGACATTGTCGGTATTATCATCATATTTATCTTTATACTATAGATATTTCAAATCGATGAAGTTATAATCTTTATTATGCTTACAGCCATTTCTTCTCCCTGCTATATAATTTGCCCGGAGGTGAGAGCACCGCACCCCCGGGCTTGAAGGTCAAAATCGATCAGCCAAAAACAGTCAGATCGATTTCGTTCCCCCCGTCTATTTAATCAAAGTCATCTTCCTCGTTTCTTTGAATTCACCGGCTATCAGCCGATAAAAATAAATCCCGGACGCCTGTCTCGAGGCATCCCAGACCGCCGTATGGTTGCCAGCCTCGAGATAGTCGTCAACCAGCGTTTCGACTTTCCGTCCCAGGATATCATAAACCGCCAGGCTGACATCTCCCGATTTCGGCAGACTGAATTCAATCTCCGTTACCGGGTTAAAGGGATTAGGGTGGTTCTGGCTGAGCGTATATTCCATAGGTAACATGTCATTAGCCGGATGATTGGCAATGGCGAATCCGACCCCCTGAGCCTTTATATCCGAACCGAGAACGTGAGTTAACTCAACCATGCCATCAAGCTCCAGCACACGGGCCGAACCGGCTTTAATCATGGTTTTTCCACTGATATCCACCAGACAGCCTCGAACTCGATTCTCCTCCTGCCGATAATAAAGCTCCATCCCATTAGCCAAGTTGCGGATATTCAAAGATTCTTGGGTTTCGGTGATTAAACCGAATTCAACTGCCATTATATCTATCGGGGAATTGAGCGATATATAAGTTTTGCCATTATCATAGAAGGTTTCAATTGTCCCCAACATCACTACTGCCGTTTTCTCCACCGATCCTTCCCCAACGCATCCGCACACCGGTGCTGGGCCACCGCGATAGAGATAGTTGATCAGATAGGTCACATCGAGGATATTGGTGGCGCAATCACCATTGGGATCACCGGCCTTCGGGCAGACCGGCTCCGGGCAATCCTTATATAAATAGCATATAAATGTTGTGGCATCGAGAATATTTACTCCACCGGAACGATTAACATCTCCCGGAATATAATTGTCAATATAGGATGTATCGATTTTAACGGCTGGAACATATTCCTTCGGCGGGACAGCAGCATCGGAAAAGGCCAGATGGTAATTGACATCATCCGATAATGTCGTGTCCAGCACCAGATCGAATTCACAAATTTCACTGGTCGGATCATTACTCCGGAAAATAAGATTGATCAGAATATCATCGCTCTCCGGTGGAATTGAATTCATCCCCATCCCATCTATAAATCCAAGAACGAACTGATTCTCACTTAACACCGTATCATCGCCTGTCCAGCCTTCGCACAATGTTCCTTCGAGTGAATACCCAAAATAAGTTGCATTAGCATAATCATAAATAATCGGGATATTATAACCTGTGATTTCAGTCTTGTTTTTAATTTTAACCGGAATCTCAAATGTCCCATCACTATTCAAGCAGGATTCAATTGATGTGATGAAGAGGGAATCGGGATTGCATAATCCGTAAATGCTATCAATTTCCTCTTCTGAAAGAGCAAAATTATAAATCCTAATCTCATCGATCATACCCGTAAAATACTGCCATCCATTAGGATACCAGCCAGCACCAACTGTAATTGACCCGTCATTCTCGTCAGTATGTCCAATTCCAGTAATATCAAGACTATCGATCAAATGACCATTAATATATAGTTCATGCGAAATGCCGGCCTTAACTACCTCTGTTATATGATAAGGCCTGTTAATCTCTGTTTCAAATCCACTTTTGACGACCCAATTCATATTGGGCACTTTATCCCATATATTGGCGATTAATTGAAGACTATCCGGATTATGAAGGTCAATACTAATGCCGTAACTTTGAGACTCATAATTTTCTGGATTTCGATCTTTAATAAGAATATAATCGCAATAATCGCATCCAGGTATTAAAGATGTCGCCTTGAACCATAGTGATATTGTGTACGAGTCGGTAGCAGCATCGAAGGAAAGCACTCCTTCTGCAGGAATCTCAATATAATCCCCCTCCCCATCAAAATATGCTCCAACTCCGCAAGCACCCTCGCCATAAGAAACATCACCATTTATTACCCCATCAAAACCATTTCCAGTTTGATCATTTGCGTTTTCTTCAAATGAATAATAGGCCAACATTCCTGGAACGAAACCATCCGTAGTAAATAGAATCTCATCATTGTTCCAATCCCAAACTCTTTCGTCAAAATCAACGGTGTTGGTGATATTTACGGCATTAGTTCCATCACTGTCCATTATATAAATATCCCACTGAGAACCATCATGATATGAATAGCAGATTTGGGTCCCGTTTGGCGACCACAACGGCTTTTCAAGATGAGGCCCATATACCGATCCATCCGGCACAAATGTGAGCTGAGTTTTATTAGCCCCATCAATGTCCATAACGAATATATTATCCGTTCTACCTGCTCCATATGCGTGCAAGTAGACTATTTTTGTTTCGTCTGCGGAAATATCTGGTGATCTGTCGGGTAATGAATTGGTAGTTAATTGGGTATAATCCGGGATGTTGTCTTTGGGGGTAAGAAATATTTCTTCTGTATTCCCATTGCTCCCCATTTGCACCCCAAAACAGATATAGTTATCTGACAAGTCGAAATTTGCCAAATGATTCCATTCAGTCTGAGTGAATAATGTTGAAGTCTTCATCACATTGCATCCGTTAAAAGAAATATCACGATATTCGGAAATATTCCCGCTTGATTGATGATATCGATACCAAATTGTCGAATTATCATAAAATCTGGATGACGCCTGAGCGTAGGATTCATTATAATCAGTCAACTGACATGTTATGCCCTGATTGATGTCGTACAAATAAATTTCCTGATATCCGTCAGCACCTATATTGGAAAAGTAAGTTACTTTGGTTAAGTCGGGTGACCAATGAACATGCTCCGGATTATTTTCAGTTACACATATCAAATGCTTGTTATTCCCATCGGGATGCATAGTCCCAATTGACAGACTTGCTATAGCTGGCAAAGAAATAAACATCGCGAGCATGAAAAAAATCGATATTATTATGGCTACTTTCATACATCCTCCGATTAGATTGTTATTTTTATATCGTTGGTAATCAGGTTCCGGTTAGATAAGGTCTCCTCCCTTCTCCATCCCCGCTTTTTATTAAACTTGATTATTTTATTATTGGTTTGGGGATTAGAATTGCAATTGCCGTGCCACAATTTGGGACGGACATAATTCAATGAAAATTAATATGTTACGAATGGATTCTAATTCAGGCGTGGCAAAGAAGACACTTTTGAAATAAAATCAAAGTGAAAATAAAACACACACTCAATTAGTGTCGCTATTTTTTAATAATGATATTTCGATATCATGATATTTAATTTTCTTGTGAAGATTGGAGCGTTCTATTGATAGGATATCAGCCGCCCTGGCAATATTATAATTCGCCTCATGAAGAGCCTCAATAATACAGGTCTTTTCATATCTTTTCATCCTGACTGCCAGTTTTTTGTTGTCTGTTTCAAGGTTGGCTTTATTGGCCAATATTTTCTCGACATCGCTTCCTATAATTAACTCGGAATCAGAGTTAATTATAAGCTCTTTGACTCTATTTTTTAATTCCCTTACATTTCCAGGCCAATCATATTTTATTAAGCGGCTAATCGCGGTCTGATCGAAAAACCGTGTTGACATACAATTTTCATTGGTATAATCGGAACTGAATTTTTGAATAAGAAAAGGAATGTCCTCTTTTCTATTTCTTAAAGGAGGCAAAATTAACACTTAATCCATTTAGTCTTTGATACAGATCAAATCGGAAAGATTTTTCTTCAACCATTTTTTCCAAATTATTATTGGTGGCACAAATTATTCTAATGTCGGCCTTCCGTTCCATGGGGGCGCCTATTTTGATATAGGTTTTATATTCAACCACACGGAGAATTTTAGCCTGTGTGGTCAAATCCAGATCGCCGATTTCATCAAGAAACAGTGTGCCACCATCAGCATATTCAAAGTATCCGGTTCTTTCTCCGGCATTGCTGAAGGCATCCCTGTTGTGGCCAAATAGTTCCGATTCAACCTGAGCCCGATCCTTGGAACTGCATTGATATATAACCAATTTTCCCCTATTGCTTAGATTATGTATTGCCTGGGCGACCAGCTCTTTTCCAGTTCCGGATTCTCCGGTAATTAATACATTATTATTTGTTGGACCAAACTTATTGATGAATTCAAAGACGGCCATCATTACATTTGATCTACCGACAATTTTAAAAGACGACTCCGCCTGAAGAAGCAAATTTATTTTATTGTTGTCTGATTGAAATGATTCAGATGCATTTTTTACTGAACGCTTTAGCTCAGTTGCCGATCTGCCCTTTTGAATATAATCAAACGGCTTTTCTTTTCTATCGATTTCATCCTCGTCATATTCTCCAGGAAAACCGGTATGTAAAATCAAACGAGTCTTTGGAAGTATTTCTCTAATATGTCGGCCAGCCTCTAACCCATCCATTCCGGGCATCTTAATATCCATAATAACAACAGCAATATCTAAATTTTCTTTGGCGATTTCTATGGCCTCATCACCTGATCGAGCTATTAGAACATGATATTCATCGCAAAAATACTCTTTTAGCCATTTCAATCCCTCTTCATTATCGTCGACAATCAATATTTTAACCTTCATCACTATGCCTTTTTAATCTAATTACAAAAGTTGTCCCCTTATCCTTTCCGCTTTCCACCATTATTATTCCGCCATACATTTCAACAATCTTCTTACTCAATGAAAGGCCTATGCCTTTGCCTTTATCCGGTTTTGTTGAATAAAAAGCCTCAAATATCCTGTCAATCTTATCCGATTCTATCCCAATGCCATTGTCCCTGAAATGCAACTCGATAAAATCATAATCTGAACCAATGCCAATATTAATTGCCGGTTCAGAATTATTGGAAAGGGCATCAATGCAATTCAATAACAGGTTATTGAGTACAATTGCGAGTTGTTTATGATTACTGATAACAACATACTCCTGGGTGTTATCATATTCAAGAGATATACCGGAATTATCAATCAATGACCTGTTACTATTTATTACTTCCTTGATAACAGCATCGAGATTAACTCTTTCCGGAATATATTGGGAATCAAGCTTAGTGTACTGGGATATCAACTCGGTCAGATCAACGGCCTTTCCAATAGAGATGTCTATACTTTTCAGATATTCCCGGAGTTTATTTTCCTCGATTTTCCCGATATCATCCGACATTTTTAATTTGGCAATGATAATGTCAACCGGGTAAAGAGCATTTCTTATTTCATGCGCAAATCCACCTGCGATATCTTTTGCCTGTTTATATTTCTCCTGTTCAATTATTTTTTGCTGAGCGTCTTTCAGCTCCTGGTGCATCTTTTCCAGTTCATTTTTTTGCTTTTTTATCAGGATCAAATTGGATTTCGTTTTCCTCCTATAAAAATTAACAAAATATAGAGCCACAATTGTCCCTGTCATGATTACCAGAAAATAATCTTTGTTATTAACAAAAACGATTGATAGTATTTTCGAAAGAGGTTTTTTCTTAATACTACCGATACACCAACAATTCCCGCCGCCTAAAACTATATCGGTAACACTATTATGCCGATCATAAATCAGGGGTTCATAATAATTGGCGCAACCCTGTGATAAATGTAATAACTTCTTTAGACTAAAATCATAAATTCCATCCCGGAAAAACAGCGCATCTTCATCGCTTGACGGTAATCTGATTGTGCCGAAATATGTGATAACCCTGGGTGCTTGAGCCTCAGCTATTGGCTCTAATTCTGAATTAAATATAAATACAGTGAAAGCGTTATTCTGAACAAATAGAGCTTTATTCCTGGCATCACGATAGGGCATCAACCATATTTTATTCGGTTTCATCGAAAGAGAAATGGTTTTTAGAACTTCTCCCTGCTTTGTTATCTTGGATAAATAATATTTGTTGTCAGTATATTCCAAGGTGTCAGAAATTGTTTCAAGTTCAACTTGATGTGGTAAATAGAACACTCCTTTTTGTTCTGAAGGTATCAAGCTACAGCTAAAATGTTCAAATGCTACAATCTTCGAGTAAATGATTTCGCCTTTGGCATTAATCATTGCAATATATGAATACTGATCGTTAAAATTGTCATCGTTTATGTCATTCTTTGGATTATAACCATGAATAATAATTCCCGGATTAAGCGAATCTTCTAAGCTAAATAATCTTCCATGATCCAGTATTAATGCAACCGGTATTTTCCATTCTATTTTAAATTTTTCAAGTTCTATACAATATAACGTGCGCGTAAACATTTCATCTTTCGGGTCAATATAAATAAAGATCTCATGAATCCCATCGTAGTCATAGTCGTCTATTAGCAGGACAATCAAAGAAGCGTCCCAAAAGCCATCACCATTATGGTCGCTTTCGCTCTGCAGAAATAATAGTTCAGGCGGTTCTTCAATTTCCGGATTTATTTTAAACACAAAGGCGGAGTCATTCCGGGTTCCCCCGCCAGTAATAATGCCAAATCCAAGATTTGAATCGTTATAAAATGACCAATCATTTACTATTAAATCAATTGAATCATCGTCAATCAGTCTGATTGATTCCCTTGCATCTACCATCGAAAAAGTGGCTGGTCTCGGATAATTAAGGGAAGGATTTGACACCCTGATATAACAGCCACTTTGTGTACTGCTTATGGCCGGTTTATAGACATGAATTGGATTATATATTATTTTCGATTTTGCTCCCCAGTCATTGAGATCGGACAATTCTATATAATACGGCAAGTAGGATGTATCGACATCAGATTCGATGTTAAATTTGTCAATTGCATAAAGATCGGTATGAAAAATATTCAATATTATCAGGACAAGGAAGACAACTTTTAATGGACAAAATATTTCTTTATTTGTAATTATTTCATTCATATGTTTCAATGGTAGATCAGTTTAAATAAATATAGACTCCCCCATAAGTTATTGTCAATTCTATAATTGGATTCATAATATAATTTCTTCACTCACACCCGATACTCTACCGTTTATCAATTACTTAGGCGGATTGGAACACGGCCGAGACCTATAAAAAACGCCCGTTCTGGACGGGCGTGGCGGCTCCGTAGAGCCAAAACCTACGAGACAGTTGTCTCTTACTGAGGGTTGACAGACAACCGCCGCTTGATTACATTCATAATATATATATCCAAAGTCGATAGACTTGTCAAGGAGTTTTAAATGAAAAACAAATCATCCGGGCTCAGGATCCTGGGGATTGATCTGGGGTCCAATTCTGTCGGCTGGGCCATGATTAATCAATCAAAATCCAATCCGTCTATTCTTGGAGTCGGGGTCAGAGTCTTTGAGGCCGGTCTCGACAGCCTCGAGCAGGATGGCCGAGGTAAATCCCGAAATCTCGAGCGGCGCGAGGCCCGTTCCAGGAGACGGATGACAGAACGCACATCGAGACGCCTGAGAAAATTGGCCTTCCTTCTCCAAAAATCGGGATTGCTTCCCGATGGCAATATTAAAGACTCGGGTCAACGCCAGCTCTTATTTACGGAGTTGGATCTACAACTTGGTTCGCCATATCTAATTAGAGCCAAAGCGTTGGAAGAAAAATTGGATAAGTTCGAAATTGGACGTGTTTTTTACCATCTTGCCCAGCGGAGAGGGTTCCTTAGCAATAGAAAATCAGCGCCTAAACAGGAAGACGAAGAAAAGGGAATCAAGGGTGAAATATCTGAATTGGCCGATTCAATCAAAAAAACTGACTGCCGGACTTTGGGAGAATATTTCTCAAAATTAAATCCAAAAGAGAGCCGCATCAGAACTCGATATACTTCTCGCAAAATGTATATGGAAGAATTTCATGCTATCTGGGAGAGCCAGAAAAGGTTCTATCCCGAACTGCTTACTGACGAAATAAAGAAGATGATTTATCACGCCGTTTTCTATCAGCGGCCGCTTAAAAGCCAGAAAGGCCTGGTGGGCAAATGCGAGTTGGAAACAGGATGCAGAAGAGCGGCATGGGGATTGATTGTTTCTCAGAGGTTCAGGTATCTTCAGTCGATCAACAATCTTCGCATACAGGAATCATCAAAATTCACCGATAGGTCCCTTTCAAAAGAAGAACGAAAACTACTGATTGAAGCTTTGGAATACGCTGGGGATCAAACATTTCCAAAAATCCGAAAGCTTCTTGGGCTAAATAAGTTCGACAAATTCAACCTGGAACTTGGCGGAGAGAAAAAAATCCCCGGTAATCGCACCGTTGCCAGTATTATCAAGATTATCGGAATGGATAAATGGCTGAGTTTAAGTGAGGATCGGCGTGTCGCTTTGGTTGATGATTTCCGTTGTATCGAAAAAGATTCCACCCTGAAAAACAGGCTCATGGAATTTTGGGCCTTATCCGAAGAAGAGGCTCAAAATGCGGCTGAAATTCGCTTGGAAAGTGGCTACTGTAATTTCTCTCAGCGGGCATTAAAAAGACTCCTTCCATACCTAATGGAAGATTTCCCTCTCCCATCGGCAATTAAAGAATGTTATCCTGAAAGGTTTGAGAGAATCGACCTCGATATGAATAATCTACCTCCCGTCAAGTCCGATTTCCTCCCGGAACTTCGCAATCCCATTGTCGAACGATCGCTGACTGAATTGCGAAAAACCATAAACGCTATTATCAGGGAATATGGCAAACCGGATTATATTCGGATTGAATTGGCTCGCGATCTTCGCCAATCAGCCACACAAAGACAGAATAAATGGAAGAAAATGCGACTCAATGAAAGAGATAGAGAAAACGCGGCTCAAAAAATAATGGAAGAAACGTCAATAAGTAATCCAACCGCAACCGATATATTGAAGGTCCAATTGGCAAGCGAATGTAATTGGGAATGTCCGTATACAGGAAGAGCAATAAGTATTACATCACTTGTCGGTGACCATCCTCAATTCGATATTGAACATATCATCCCTTTTGATCGCTGTCTTGATAATTCCTATGTGAATAAAACACTCTGCTGGGCAGAGGAAAATCGGAATACAAAACACAAAAGAACGCCGTTTGAGGCATATCATAACATTGATAAATGGGATGATATAATTAGCCGAGTCGAGAATTTTAAAGGTGATATGGCACGGATAAAATTGCGTCGTTTCTTAATGCCGCCCAAAGAAGTTGACGGCCTTTTAAGCGAGTTTACCAATCGCCAGCTCAATGATACGCGCTGGGCCTCCAAATGGGCTAAAAGGTATCTTGGTCTCCTCTTTGGCGGGACCAACTCCGATGGTATTGATTCTTCCGGGAAACGTCGAGTCATGGCAACCAGCGGTCAGATTACAGCATTTCTTAGAAACGAATGGGGACTTAATAAAATCCTTAGTGATGGCCCCGGTAAAACTCGTGATGATCATCGCCACCACGCTGTCGATGCCATTGCGGTGGCATTGACTGACCAAGCCACCATTAAGATTCTCAGTCAGGCCTCTCAACGATCGATTTCTTATACACATCGCCTGTTCAAATCAGTTCCTCAACCATGGGATGGTTTTTTTGCCGAAGTAGAAGGCAAAATAAAGGATGTCATTGTTTCGCACAGTGTATCAAAAAAAGTCAGAGGTCCGCTTCATAAAGAAACTCTCTATGGAAAACCGCGAACAGACAGCAATGGAAAAACATATGTCCATATCCGGACCCGGGTAGATAATCTCTCCATAAAGGATATCGAAAATATCATTGATCCGACAATCCGTTATGCTGTCCTGAGCAAACTTCAGGAACTCGATATCGATGACCCCAAAAAGGCCTTTGCATCACCGGAAAATCATCCTGTTATAACTGGAGGCGATGGACGGATTATCCCGATTCACAAAGTCAGAATACGTGATAATCGACAGACTACCCCTATCGGAGGTTTGAATAGTATCAGGTATGTCCAAACAGCATCAAACCATCATATGGAAATCGTTGAAATTAAATTCCCGAAAAGCGACAGGGTTAAATGGGAAGGTCACGTGGTGACTCTGATGGAAGCCTATCAACGAAAACTAAACGGTCAACCAATAATACAAAGAGAATTCGGTGATAATAGAGCCTTCAAATTCTCTCTATCTAATGGAGAGGTTATTGAATTGGATACCCCCAATGGCAAAAAGAAACTATATGTTGTCAGATCGATTGAAAAAGATACTTCTAATATTCGATTTGTTCCCATTAATGATGCCAGACCCTTGAAGAATATCGGGAAAAAGGGATTCACGGCTTTGCCAGAACCATTGCGAAAGAAAAATTGCAGGAAAATATGTATCACACCGCTTGGTCAAATAAGAGACGCAAATGATTAATAGACAGCAGGATTAAAGTGTAACGGACGATATGTCGATAATATTGTCCGGTATGACGGACAAACGAATTATCGATCTTTCGGAGGAACCGGCCGCCCTCAGTGTCCGATATGATCAGCTAATAATTAAACACCCGGACCGGACTCATTCCGTTCCGCTTGAGGATTTGGCTGTTTTAATACTGTCCAATCCTGTAATAAATTGCACTCAGGCCGTTCTTGCGGGAATATGCGCCGAATCAGGAACCATTATTATCTGCAATGAAAAGCGTTTGCCGGTTGGTCTTTTAATGCCCCTGGCAGATAATTCAGTTCAGGCCGAACGCTTTGCCGCTCAGGCCGCAGTTCAACTCCCCACAAAAAAAAGAATTTGGATGCAAATCATAAAAGCCAAGATCATCGCGCAGGGCGAGTTGCTAAAATCCCTGAAAGGTGATGACCATGGTCTGGTTGTAATGACCAAAAAGGTCCGATCTGGAGATCCAAACAATTTTGAGGCTCAGGCCTCAAGACGCTATTGGCCCGCGCTTTTCGGGGACTCCTTTCGGCGAATCCCGGGGTCAAATGACGGGATCAATAGACTACTGAATTATGGCTATGCAATCATGCGAGGTATTGTCTGTCGAGCTATTTGTGCATCCGGATTGCACCCCACTCTTGGCGTCCATCATCATAACCGCTATAATCCCTTTTGTCTGGCCGATGACCTGATGGAGCCCCTCAGGCCGCTTGCAGATCGGGCTGTTTGGCGAGCAATAGATATTTGGGGACCTGACACGCCTTTGAACAATGATGCGAAAAAGGTGCTTTTGGAAAATATCATGAACGCAAATTTGTTAATAGGGAAAGAATCCCGGAATATATTCGATGCCATATCGAGGTATTCCTCTTCCCTGGCATCCGTTTATTTGGGCAATTGCCGGAAACTAATGATTCCGGCCATAAATTATGACTGAGAGAAGGAATTTATCTCCCTTCAGGGCTATGTGGTTATTTACCTTTTTTGATCTTCCGGTAACAACACGCAAAGCACGCCGGGAATACAGCCGTTTCAGGACTTCCTTGCTCAAAGAGGGCTTTGCCATGCTTCAATTTTCGGTTTATGCCCGATATTGCAGTAGCGAAGAAAAATCCAAATCGATAAGCAGCAGACTAAAACCGCTCTTACCCCCGGGCGGCCAGATCAGATTTCTTGCCGTAACCGAGCATCAATTCGGCAAAATGCTGGTTTTTCATGGCAAAAAGCGTGTCTCCACCGAAAAACCGCCCCAGCAATTAATGCTTTTTTAGATTTCGTAATTAATAAAACTCCCTGCAAGATTATGGCTTACAGGGAGTAGAAATGTAATCAAGCGGCCGTTGTTGTCAAGCCCCAGCTG